>NZ_JBLLVA010000010.1:0-164369 GCF_047739745.1 Borborobacter xinjiangensis
ATGATGCTGCTCGGCGACGCCAAGAAGATGACCGAGGAAATCGTCAAGGCTTTCGATCACTGAAGCCGGGCGGGCATCTCTGAGACAAAAGGGCCGGCTCTTTGGAGCCGGCCCTAACCATTTTATGAGAATCGAATCACCTTCAGGCACCGCATCTGACATGCGGTCAGCTCTCTACGACATTGCGAAAGCCTGATCCTTACGATGCAAGTCGGTCGTGTTGGTCGGGGATTTTGACGACGCTTTCCGCCTCAGGCCGGTCGTGTAGCGCGCTCAAGCCCATGCGCAACGAGCCGGTCGATGATCTCGCAATAGTCGATGCCACTTGCCGCCATCGCCTTGGAATACATGCTGATATCGGTGAAGCCGGGAATGGTGTTGAGTTCGTTGACGAGGGGGCGCATGTCCGGCGTCACGAAGAAATCGACGCGGGCCATGCTGTCGCAGCCGACTGCACGGAAGGCCTTTGCCGCCAACTCGCGGATCCTGCCTTCGATCTCATGCGGCAGTTCGGCCGGAACTTTAAGTGCCGCGCCATCCTCGTCCACATATTTGGCGTCGTAGCTGTAGAAGCCGTGACTTTCGGCCGGCACGATTTCGCCGGGGCGGGAGACGAAAAGGCCGCCTTGTGCATCTTCCAGGACACTGCATTCGATCTCGCGGCCGCGGATGAATTCTTCGGCCAGAAGCTTGCGGTCGTGCTTGAAACCTTCGGTGAGCGCCGCCTCGTAGTCGCTGCCGTTGAAAACCTTGCTGACGCCGACCGAGGAGCCCTGCCGGGCCGGTTTGATGAAAATCGGAAGCCCGAGTGCGCTCTGCAGTTCCGCAAAGGCCGGTGCCGCATCGTAGTGGATTGTGACGGACCGCGCTGTGGGCAGGCCAGCCTCGTTCAGCAGCCGCTTGGCAATGTCCTTGTCGAGCGCGGCGGCCGAACCGAGAATGCCGCAGCCGGCGAGCGGTACCCGCGCAACCTCCGCGAGCCCCTGCACGGAGCCGTCTTCGCCGTGGATACCATGCAGGACGGGAAACAGGATGTCGACCTTCGGCAGTTCGTGGGGTGTGCCGGTGTTGGGGATCGCCATCATCCGCCCGCATCCGCCCGGCACCAGGCAGACCTCCGTGCCGCTGGAGGGCTTCGCCAGTGTGCCGTCCTCGAAGCTGCTCAGCAGCCATTGTCCTTCACGGGTGATGAAGACCGGAACGGCATCGTATTTCGCCGGATCCAGTGCGCGCATGACATTGGTTGCCGAAAGCACCGAGACGTCATGCTCGGCGGAGCGCCCGCCAAAGAGCACGACAATACGCAGTCTTTTCGAGGTGTCGGCCATGAGCGTCTCCAAAAAATCCCGTGAAACGGCTTGAAGCCGCGTCACGCTCGCCCCGGTCTTCTACATTCCTTGCGACGAGGTTCAAGGGCGGGCAATTGTTTGGGCCGTGCGGAGTGGTCCTATGCGCGGGTGCGCGCCAGCCCCTCTGTGGCCGGCTTGTAGTTCGGGTCGAGTTGGGCGGCGCGGGCGTAGGATTTGGCCGCTCGCGCCTTGTCGCCGCGTCGTTCGTAGATCAGCGCCTGGTTGGCCCAGCTCTCCGCGACGTTGTCGTTCAGCTTGATGGCCATGTTGAAATCCGCGAAGGCATTGTCCTCGTCATTGGTGGCGAGATAGGACAGGCCGCGCCCATTGTAGGGTTCCTCGGCTTCAGGCGACAGCGAGATCGCCGTCGAGAAATCCTCGATGGCGAAAGCATGCTGGCCCTGCTGCTGGTAGATCAGGCCGCGATTGTGATAGGCGCGGGCATCGGTCGTATCGAGCTGGATGGCCTTCTGGAAATCGTTGAAGGCCTCCTGGATTCTGCCCGCCTTGCGGTAAAGATTGCCGCGCCCGATATAGGCTGCGTCATAGCTGGCGTTGATCTGGATGGCGCGGTTGTAATCGTTAAGAGCGCCTGCCTGATCGCCGAGAAAGCGGTGGATCAGGGCGCGATTTGCATAGGCCTGATAGAAATCCGGCTTGAGCTGAATGGCCGTGTCGAAATCCTTCAGCGCTTCCTTGTATCTGCCGCCGCGGCCATAGGCCGATCCGCGCACATTATAGGCCTCGGGATTGTTTCGGTTGCGTTCAATAACGGAGGTCAGCGACGAGATGTTTTCGCTCGAACCCTGAGCCGTGTCGATGGTGGTCAATTCTCCGGTCGGGCCGGCCGTCTGGCAGGCGGAAAGTGCAAGGCTGGAGAGCAGCGCCACCGCAATGGCAGATCCGCGCCAGGAAATATGAAGAGAAGTATGAAGTGATTTGCCGCCCGCATCCGGCTCTAACTGGTTAGAATCGATCACGCGTGCGTTCATACTGCTTCTTCCTTCTATGCCGGAGAATCCGGTTTCGGCTCCTGCTCGAAATGCGCGCGGAGCAAAACAAAAAGGTGGCGGTGATTTTGCATCACCCCACCTTCCGCTATCCTTGGAAAAGGACGAAATGTTGGCGAGATCAACGCGCCGGACGTGCTGCGCCAGCGGCCGGAGCCGGGCGGGGCGTCATCGGCAGCAGGCCCTCGCGCTGGGCGCGCTTGCGGGCCAGCTTGCGGGCGCGGCGGACGGCCTCGGCCTTTTCGCGCGCGCGCTTCTCGGACGGCTTCTCGTAATGGCCGCGCATCTTCATTTCGCGGAAGATGCCTTCGCGCTGCATCTTTTTCTTCAGCGCGCGGAGCGCCTGATCAACGTTGTTGTCGCGGACGAGTACCTGCACGGGCAATCCTGTTCTTTGCGTTTATGTCATAAAGCGGGCGAATAGCCACTCGCTTCCGCAGCGGTCACCACCGCGAATTGCGTCGGCTGATAGCAGAATGACGGAGCAATGTCGAGAGAAGAATGCATTCTTTGCCAGTCTGCGGCCTGTGTCGGCCTTAGACGTCCCTGCGCACGACACGTGATGGCGTGCTTGCCGTCGATCGGGCAGGCATGCCTTTCCCAAAGCGTCAATTGCCGTCGCAAACAGCGCAAGACTGGCACCGGCTATTGGCTAGTGGTAGACCTCACTTCCTGATCGGGAACGATCCTTCCGGCATCCACGGGGCATGAGCCATGCGGAAATATTCTGTATTCGCGATAGCGCGCGAGGCGATGCGCGGCAACAAAGGCTGGGAAGAGCAGTGGTCCTCGCCGGAGCCCAAGTCCGAGTATGAGGTGATCATCGTCGGGGCGGGTGGGCATGGGCTGGCAACGGCCTATTACCTTGCCAAGGAGCACGGCATCACCAATGTGGCGGTGCTGGAAAAGGGCTGGCTCGGCGGCGGCAACACCGGCCGCAACACCACCATCATCCGCTCCAACTATCTCTACGACGAATCGGCCGCCATTTATGACCATGCAGTGAAATTGTGGAGCGACCTGTCGCAGGACCTCAACTACAACGTCATGTACAGCCCGCGCGGCGTCATGATGCTGGCGCACAACGTCCACGACGTGCAGGTGTTCAAGCGCCATATCCATGCCAACCGGCTGAACGGCGTGGACAATGAATGGCTGACGCCGGAACAGGCGAAGGAGTTCTGCCCGCCGCTCAACATTTCGAAGAATGCGCGCTATCCGGTGGTGGGCGCCGCACTTCAGCGGCGCGGCGGCACCGCCCGCCATGATGCGGTCGCCTGGGGTTATGCGCGCGCGGCTTCGGCGCGCGGCGTCCACATCATCCAGAACTGCGAAGTTACCGGCGTTCGCCGGGCACCGGGCGGCGAGGTCATCGGCGTCGAGACTTCGCGCGGCTTCATCGGTGCCAGGAAGGTCGGTGTCGTCGCGGCCGGCCATACGTCGGTCATCATGAACATGGCCGGCGTGCGCATGCCGCTTGAAAGCTATCCGCTGCAGGCACTGGTGTCCGAGCCGGTCAAGCCGGTGTTTCCCTGCGTGGTGATGTCGAACACGGTGCACGCTTATATTTCGCAGTCGGACAAGGGCGAACTGGTCATCGGCGCGGGCACCGACCAGTATATCTCCTATTCCCAGACCGGCGGCCTGCACATCCTCAATCACACGCTGGACGCCATTTGCGAGATGTTCCCGATGTTCACGCGCATGAAGATGCTGCGCTCCTGGGGCGGCATCGTCGATGTCACGCCCGATCGCTCGCCTATCCTTGCCAAGACGCCGGTCAAGGGGCTTTACGTCAATTGCGGCTGGGGCACGGGCGGTTTCAAGGCGACACCCGGTTCCGGCAACGTCTTTGCCCACACCATTGCCCGCGACGAGCCGCATTGGATCAACGCGCCCTTCACCATCGAACGCTTCCGCACCGGTCGCCTGATCGATGAGGCGGCCGCTGCCGCCGTCGCGCACTGATCCCGCAAGGAGCCTTCCGAAAATGCTTCTCATCCACTGCCCCTATTGCGAGGAAGAGCGCCCCGAGCTCGAGTTCCGCAATGCCGGCGAGGCGCACATCGTGCGTTCCACCAACATCGCGGCAACCAGCGACGAGGACTTCGAGGCTTTCTTTTTCATTCGCTCCAATCCAAAAGGGCTGATCTACGAGCGCTGGCGCCACATTCATGGCTGCGGCCGCTTCTTCAATGCCGCGCGCGACACGGTTACCGACAAGTTCGTTGTGACCTACAAGGCCGGCGAGCCGAAACCCGACCTTTCCAAGACGGCAAAGGAAAGCGGCCCGGCAGCTTACGCCAACCGTCCGCCCGATCAGCTCAACGCCAGGAAGCCAGCGGCCAGGAAGCGCACTGCGGCGAAGAAGGGAGAGGCATGATGACCGCTTCGTTCCGCATTCCCGGCCAAGGCCGTCTGACGCCGGCGAAAAAGGTCCGCTTCAGCTTCGACGGCCAGAATTTTTCTGGATTCGACGGCGATACGCTGGCTTCGGCGCTGCTGGCCAATGGCGTTCATCTCGTCGGCCGTTCGTTCAAATATCATCGCCCGCGCGGCATCCTGTCGGCCGGGGCGGAGGAGCCGAATGCGCTGGTGTCGATCGAGCGCGACGCTGCACGCAAGACGCCCAATGTCCGCGCCACCGTCCAGGAGCTCTATGACGGACTGACGGCGAATTCGCAGAACCGCTGGCCTTCGCTTTCATTTGACATCAGTGCTGTCAACGGCCTGTTTTCGCCGATGCTTTCGACCGGCTTCTACTACAAGACCTTCATGTGGCCCAAGGCGGCCTGGACGAAGCTCTACGAACCGAACATAAGAGCGGCGGCGGGCCTCGGGGTCGCACCCGACCAGCCCGATCCCGACCACTATGCCTCGCGCTTCGAGCATTGCGATGTGTTGGTGCTGGGTGGTGGCGCGGCAGGACTGGCGGCAGCGCTCGCCGCGGCCGAAACCGGCGCGCGCGTCATCATCTGCGACGAGCAGGCCGAATTCGGCGGGGCGCTGCGTTTCGAAAAGGGCGCGATCATTAACGGCGCCGATGGCTGGTCTTGGGCGCAGGAGACGGTTGCCAAGCTTGTTTCCATGCAGAATGTCCGCGTGCTGCCGCGCACCACGGCGTTCGGCTATTACGCGCAGAACTTCGTCGGCCTTGCCGAGCGCGTCACGGACCATCTGGCAAGCCCCGACAAGGCGCTGCCGCGCGAGCGCCTTTGGCAGGTCCGCGCCAGACGGGTCGTGCTCGCCACGGGCGCCATCGAACGGCATCTCGTCTTTGCCGACAATGATAGGCCAGGCGTCATGCTTGCATCCGCGGCGCGAGCCTACCTCAATCACTACGGCGTTGCGGTCGGGCAGAATGTCGGCGTCTACACGGCTAACGATACAGCGTATGCGGCGGCGATCGATCTGAAGAAAGCCGGCATCGACGTCGCGGCCATCGTCGACCTGCGCGACAATCCATCCGGCCCGGCCGTAGACGAGGCGCGGGCGCTCGGCATCGAGATCAATCACGGTCGCGCCGTCGTGCGCACCAGGGGCAGGCTGCGCGTCTCTTCGATGACGATCCAGCAGAAGAATGGCGGCGCCGAGCGGACGATACCGGTCGATGCGCTGCTGATGTCGGCCGGGTGGACCCCGTCCGTGCATCTCTTCTCGCAGTCGCGCGGCAAGGTGGCTTTCGACGAGGCGGGCAAGCGCTTCCTACCTGCAACCTACGCGCAGGACTGTGTTTCGGTCGGCGCCTGCAACGGCACCGACAGCCTTGCCGCAACCGTGGACGAGGCCTATGCCGCCGGCGAAAAAGCGGCCAGGGACAGCGGATCGAAGGCGGCAAAAGCAAGCCGGCCGAAGGCCGAAAGCACCGAGGTGTGGAACGGCGGCATGGTCGGTGCGGCTCCGGGCGCAGAACCCGACAAGGCGGTCAAAGCTTTCGTGGATTTCCAGAATGACGTGACGGCCAAGGACATCCGCCTTGCCGTTCGCCACGGCATGCATTCCATCGAGCATGTCAAGCGCTTCACCACCACCGGCATGGCAACCGACCAGGGCAAGACGTCGAACATGCACGGCCTGGCGATTGCCGCCGAGACGCTGGACAAGGACATCCCGGAAGTCG
Organism: Borborobacter xinjiangensis; assembly: GCF_047739745.1. Taxonomy (NCBI): domain Bacteria; kingdom Pseudomonadati; phylum Pseudomonadota; class Alphaproteobacteria; order Hyphomicrobiales; family Phyllobacteriaceae; genus Borborobacter; species Borborobacter xinjiangensis. The sequence continues at coordinate 6,480 of NZ_JBLLVA010000010.1, forward strand.
GCCTCACCACCTTCCGCGCGCCCTATACGCCGGTGACCTTCGGCGCCATCGTCAACCATGGGCGCGGCGCTTTGTTCGATCCGACGCGCCGGACCGCCATGCATGGCTGGGCGGAGGCGCATGGCGCGGTGTTCGAGGATGTCGGCCAGTGGAAGCGCGCCTGGTATTTCCCGAGACCGGGTGAGGATATGCATGCGGCGGTCAACCGCGAATGTCGGACGGTGCGCCAGTCCGCCGGCCTGTTCGACGCCTCGACGCTCGGCAAGATCGAGGTCGTTGGTCCGGATGCGGCGAAGTTCATGGAGCTTTTCTACACCAATCCATGGGAGAAGCTTGAGCCGGGCCGCTGCCGCTATGGCGTGATGCTGCGCGAGGACGGCTTCATCTATGATGACGGCGTGGTGGGCAGACTTGCGCCCGACCGCTTCCATGTGACGACGACCACCGGCGGTGCCGCCCGCGTGATGAACCACATGGAAGACTATCTCCAGACCGAATTTCCGCATCTCAATCTCTGGCTGACTTCGATCTCCGAGCAATGGGCGGTGATTGCGGTACAGGGGCCGAAATCCCGCAATATCATTGAGCCGCTGGTCGAGGGCATCGACCTGTCCGACGAGGCGCTGCCGCATATGTCGGTGCGCGAAGGCACAATCTGCGGCGTGCCGACCCGGCTGTTTCGCATGTCGTTTACCGGCGATCGCGGCTTCGAGATCAACGTTCCGGCAGACTACGGCCAAGCAATCTGGGAAGCGCTGTGGGCCGAGGGCCAGAAGCATGGCGCCTGCGCCTACGGCACCGAGGCGATGCACGTGCTGCGCGCCGAAAAGGGCTACATCATCGTCGGACAGGACACAGACGGCACCGTCACTCCGGGCGATGCGGGGCTCGATTGGGCAGTGGGCAGGAAGAAGACCGACTTCGTCGGCATTCGTGGCATGGCCCGCCCGGATCTGATGGCCAAGGGTCGCAAGCAACTCGTCGGCTTGCGGACAAAGAACCCGAAGACCGTACTGGAAGAGGGCGCGCAGATAGTCGCCGATCCGAAGCAGAGCGTTCCGATGAAGATGATCGGCCATGTGACGTCGAGCTACTGGTCGGAAAACTGCGGTCATTCGATAGCCCTGGCGCTGGTGCAGGACGGGCGCGATCGCCTGGGCGAAACGCTCTACGTGCCGATGCCCGACCACGTTGTCGAGGTCGAGGTTTCCGGTACCGTGTTCTTCGATGAGAAGGGGGAGCGCCTCAATGGCTAGGGCCGTCACGAAAAAGACCACCGCGAAGCCTTCCGTCGCCCGCGCGCCGGCGCTGGCCGGCAGGGAGTTTTCTGCCGACGGCATCAGGATTTCCGTATCCGCTTCGGCGACGAGGATTTCCCTGCGCGCACCTGCCGCCTCGGTCGCCGCGCTTTCGAAAGCGCTCGGCCTGACACTGCCGAGAGCGCCGAAGACAGCGGCCGCCGCGGGCGGCCGCGCGGCACTCTGGCTCGGACCGGACGAATGGCTGGTGATAGACGATGCGGGCGGCAATCCGCTGGCCGACTGTTCCGGCGTGAAGGCGCTTCACTCGGCGGTCGACATTTCCCACCGCAACGTCGCCATCGAGGTCACCGGGCTCTCGGCGGCGGCAGCGCTCAATGCCGGTTGCCCGCAAGACCTGTCGCTGGCGGCGTTTCCCGTCGGCGCATGCTCACGCACTGTCCTCGGCAAAATCGAGATCGTGCTTTATCGCGCCGCCGAGAACACGTTTCGGGTCGAGTGCTGGCGCTCGTTCTCCGACTATGCACTGGCATTCCTCTCGCAGGCGGCGGTCGACGCCGCCGCCTGAATTCAGGTTCCCATAGCGATGGCGCGGCTGTAGGATGCCGGTCATGGGAAAGCCAGGCAAACACGGCAAGAACACGTCCCAACAGCCGGAAAAGACCTCGCGCGCCGATGGCAAGGGGACAAGGAAGCAGCGCGAGGAAGCACTCGACGAGGGGCTGGAAGACACTTTTCCGGCCAGCGACCCGATTTCGGTGATCTCGACTTCGATACCGGGTAGTCCCGACCGTGGGAAAAAGAAGCCCTGATGCTTCGCTACTTGGTCTTGTGATTGGGGTCGGCAAAAGTCAGCGTCAGCCAGCGCGCGGTAAGGGCGGGCTTCTTTGAATTCTCTATCTCGATCGTCACGTCATGGGCGACCTGCACCCATCCGGACGGCCGCACCTTGACGTCGGCGAGGAAGAAGCGCGTGCGCACGCGTGAGCCGGTCTTAACCGGCGCCACGAATTTCAGGTTCTCGAAGCCGTGATTGATGCCCATGCCGCCGCCTTCGAGCGGTGGAATGGTTTCATAGGTCATGGCCGAAAGCAGCGACAGCGTCAGGAAACCATGGGCGATCGTGCCGCCGAACGGCGTTTCCTGTGCCGCCCGCTCGGGATTGCAATGGATGAATTGGTGATCGTCCGTCGCATCGGCGAACTGGTCGATCATCGTCTGCGTAACCACGCGCCACGGGGAAACCCCGATTTCCGTTCCGACCCCGGACAGAAGCTGGTCAATCGTTATCGGTTTCAAGAAGAACGCCTTGTCATATTGTGCTGCGAAGGACGGACCATCGTCCGGGCCTGCCGGTCGTTACCCGACGGAAAGGCCGACAGCACAGATACAGTGTCGCGCTGGCAATGTCATCGGGCAGGGCCGTTCTTCCAAAGGGAATAGAGCGTCATCCGGGAGGCTGGACCTTCGGCCTATTCGGCCGGTTCGACGCCCGCATAGGCGGCTTCTTCCAGTTCGCGCTTCAGGCGGGTTTCTTCCTCGACCTTCGGCGTCACGAAGCGGCCGAGCAGCAGATAGGCGACGGGAGTCAGAAACAGGGTCGAGGCAGTCGCCATGCCAAGTCCGCCGACGATCACCCAGCCAAGCGCGATGCGGGCTTCGGCACCGGCGCCGGAGGCCAGAACCAGCGGCAGGCCGCCAAGCACGGTGCAGATCATAGTCATCACCACCGGGCGCAGGCGGATGTTGGAGGCTTCCTCGATCGCCTGGCGCAAGCCCATGCCGCGATCGCGCAACTGGTTGGCGAATTCGACGATCAGGATGCCGTTCTTGGCCATGATGCCGACCAGCATCACCAGCCCGATCTGGCTATAGGCGTTGAGGCTGGTTCCGGTCAGCAGCAGCGCGAACACGGCGCAGGCAAGTCCGAGCGGCACCGTAGCCATGATGATGACGGCGCTGACGAAGCTCTCGAATTGTGCGGCAAGCACCAGGAGCACGATGACCAGCGCAAAGCCGAACACCGCCAGCATGCCGCTGTTGCTTTCGCCAAGCGTCGCGGCCTCGGCCAGCGGCACGACGCGGCTTCCGGGCGGCAAGAGGGGTGCCGCGATGGCTTCCGCGGCCTTCAACGCATCGCCGAGCGCAAAATCGGGCGCCAGGTTCGAGGTGATGGCGACGGCGCGCAATTGCTGCTCGCGCGCCAGCGAAGGCGGGACAGCGCGCTCGGTCAACGTGGCGATCGTCGCCAGCGGCACGAAACGCCCGTCCTTGGTCTTCAGGAAGATATTTTCCATATCCGTCGGATCGTTGATCGGATTGGTCGTGGAGACGAGCTTCACGTCGAAGCTGCGGTCCTCGATGAAGACCTTGCCGATCTCGCGCCCGTCCAGCATCGCCTGGATGGTCTCGGCCAGTCCGCCGATGTCGATCCCGAGGTCGGAGGCGCGTTCCCGGTCGATCTCGATCGCCAATTGCGGCTGGGTCGCGTCGGTGGAGAGGCGCGGTTGCCGGAAGCCCGGATTCTTCTCCATTTCGGCGATGATCTTGTTGGCGGCGGTGCCGAGCTCGGCGTAGCTGTTGCCGACGACAGCGAACTGGAGGCCGCTGCCGGCGCCGCGAATGCCGAGGCTGTTCGGCGTGATCGGGAAGACGCGCACCCCCGGCACCTTGGTGGCGAGCGCGCTGATCTCGGCCATGATCTCCTGCTGCGAGCGCTGCCGCTCTTCCCATGGCGCCAGCGACATGACCATGAAGCCGCTGCTGACCGATCCGCCCGATCCGGTGTTGGAGAATGTGCTTTCGATCTCGCCGGAATCCCGCATCGGCTGGATGAGCTGTTCGATTCGCCGCATCTGCTGGGCGGTATAGTCGAGGCTGACGCCCTGCGGCGCCGAAATGCGCATCAGCGCCATGGAGCGGTCTTCGGTCGGGGTCAGTTCCTGCCGGATCAGGCCGAAGGCGCCATAGGCCGCGCCGGCGAAGAGAATGGAGACGACGACCACGAGCACGGGGGCGTCGAGGCAGGCATGAAGTGCGCGCCGGTAGACCTTGGCAAGCTTGCGGCCAAGCTGGGCGGTCAGGCCCGTCCTTTCCGTCTCATGCTTCGCCTCGGCCGCCGACAGCATCCTGGAGGCCAGCATCGGGCAGAGCGACAGGGCCACGACTGCCGACAGCAGCACGGCCATCGCCAGCACGAAGCCGAATTCACGGAACAGTCCGCCGGTCTGGCCCGGCAGGAAGGAAAGCGGCACGAACACCGCAGCGAGCGTTGCCGTGGTTGCGATAACCGCGAAGAACACTTCCTGCGTGCCGAGCACTGCGGCGGCGCGCGGGCCCATGCCCTCGTTGCGTCGGCGCACGATGTTTTCCAGCACCACGATCGCGTCGTCGACGACAAGGCCGGTTGCCAGCACCAGCGCCAGCAATGTCAGGATGTTGATGGAGAAGCCGGCAAGATAGATCGCGGCGATGGTGCCGACCAGCGCCACCGGCATGGCCAGCCCTGGAATGAGCGTGGCCCGCCAGTCGAGCAGGAACAGATAGATCACCAGAAGCACGATCGTCACCGCCAGAATCAGCGCGATCTCCACTTCATGGACGGCGCCCTTGACGAAGGTCGCGTCGTCGCTGGTGACGCGGATGTTCATGCCCTGCGGCAGCGTTTTCTGGATCGCCGCGGCCGCCGCCCGCACGCCCTCGGAAATGTCGAGCGTATTGGATTGCGCCTGACGGATGATGCCGAGACCGATGCCGGTCTTGCCGTCGGATCTGAGTGACGACAGGCCGATATCCGGCCCGAGCGTTACGGTCGCCACGTCGCCGAGCCGCGTGCGCGCGTCGAGGAACATGCTTTCGAAAGCCTCTGGCGTCGCCACCGCCGCTGTCGTGCGAACGATGATGTTCTGGTCGTTCGTGCTCAGTGCGCCGGCTGGCGTATCGAGCGCCATCGAGGCCAGTGCGCTGCGGATATCGGCGATCGTCAGGCCGCGGCTGGAAAGCCGCGCCTGATCGACATCGATGCGGAAGATTTTTTCGCGGTCGCCATAGACCTGCACGTCGGCGACGCCCGGCACCGCCGACAGCGCGTCGACGATCTGGTCCTCGACCAATATGGTCATGTCCTCCACCGCGATCGTCTCGGAGGTGACGGCAAGCCTCAGCACGGCGTCGGCATTGGCGTCGGCCTTGACGATGCGCGGCGGGTCGGCGTCGTCTGGAAGCTGGTTGGTGACGCGGCCGACGGCGTCGCGCATATCGGAGGCGGCGACGTCCAGATCGACACCGTCGCCAAATTCGACGGTTACGCGGCTGCGGCCGTAGGAGGAGCTAGACGAGATCGACTTCACGCCGGTGACGCGGGAGACCGCACCCTCAAGCACGCTCGTCAGCTCGCGATCGATGGTTTCGGCAGCCGCGCCCGCATAGTCGGTGGAGATGGTGATGACGGGCCGGTCGACGTCCGGCAGTTCGCGGACCTCCACGCCAAAGAAGGCGGCGAGGCCAGCAACGACGATCAAGATGTTGATGACGAAGGCCAGAACCGGACGGCGCACGAAAAGCGCCGTCATCCCGGTTTCGCCATTGCCCTTGTGCAGGTCCGTCATCTTCGCCCGCCCGTCACGAGCCGCTGGCGGCATTGGCCGGAACGGCATCGATGGCGGCGCCCGACGCACGGGGGTCAGCCTTTGCGATCAGCAGTTCGGCGCCTTCACGCACGACATGGACGCCCTCGGTGACCACCAGATCGCCGGCGTTGATGTCGGCCGCTACCAGCACCGATTCGGTGTTGCGTTGAATGATGCGCACCGGCGTGCGCCTGGCCTTGCCGTCATGTATCGCCCAGACGAAGGCGCCATCCGTTCCCCACTGGATCGCCAGCGGATCGACCGAAGGATAGGTATCACCAGGAAAACGCATGGCAATCTGGAACGACATTCCGGCCCGCAGCGTGTCGTCGCGGTTGTCCAACCGCGCCTGAACGCGAAGGGTCCGGCTTTGTTCGTCCAGACGGTTGTCGACGGCGCTGACGGTACCCTCGAAGGAAAGGCCCGGTCGGGCGACGAGGCTGGCGGTCAGCGGCGCGCCGACGGCGATGATGCCTGCGAAGCGTTCCGGCACCCAGAAATCGACGATGATATGCGAGCGGTCGTCTATGGTGGCGACCGTGGTCTGCGTGGTGACGTAGTTTCCGGCCTCGATCGGCAAAATGCCGACGATGCCGGAAATCGGCGCGGTGATCGCACGTCGTTCGAGCGTCAGTTCCGCATCACGCACCGCCAGCCGGGCATTTTCGAGCACCACTTCGGCGTCGGCGACCTGAACCGCCGTTGCCGCGTTGGAACTGCGCAGGGTCCTGGCGCGCTCGAGTTTGGCCCTGGCGTCGTCAAGCGCTATCCTGGCGCGTTCGAGCGCAATCTGCTCTACGTCCGAATCGAGCCGCGCGATAATTGTTCCAGCCTCCACCTCGGTTCCGGAGGTCACCGTCAGTTCGGTCATCCGGCCGGCGACATAAGGATTGACGGCGACTGTGGCGTTGGCGCGTCCCGTGCCGATGGCGGACAATTTGTCGTTGATGGTCGCGGTGATCACCGGTGCCGTGATGACGGCGGTCTGCGGGCCGCGGTCACTCTGCCGCCTGATGTCCACGGCATTGCCGCTGCCTTTGGAGGGTGTGGCTTCAGCCCACTCGATGCCCCAGCGGGCAAGGACTTCCGGTGCACCGGGGAAAAAGTTCAGCCAGGCCGCCGCGGCGGCGGCGAGGGCGACCAGCAGAAAGAGTATCTGTTTCCAGACGGCCATCGGCACTCCGGGTCTTCACACACGTTTCGCGATTGCCCGGCTTTCCACTGTCCGGAGAAAGCGAAAGGACTGCAATCTTAGAGCATTGGACCGAAAAGTGGAATCCGGTTTCGGATCGATCCGATGCTCAATCAAAGAGTTAGAGCGTCCTTGTGCGTCCGTTTGGACGCACGGCGCTCCAGGCACAAAGCAACACAAGGCCAGCAGTGGGCTTTATGCCGTTTCTTGCAGCTTGGCACCTTAATTATCGGTAATTGTTGGCGGCGCGCGGGTCCGTCAGGTGCTCAGCGCAAATCCTCCATCTCCCGGATGCGCTTTGCGCTGCCGGCTTGGAGTTCGCGCGTCAATTCGCCGATCAGCGTCTCGGCCATGACGAAAAGCGCGGCGGACGAATCCCAGGACGAAGGAACGGATGTGCGCCCGGCAATGACATGGCCGGCAAAGCGCGCGATGGGCGACAGCCACTGGTCGGTAAACAGCACGATGTCCGTGCCGCGCTGATGCGCCTTTTCGGCGAAACGCAGCAGGCTGTCCTGATAGCGGCGGATATCGAAGATCAGCAGCACGTCGCGCTTGCCCATGTCGATCAGGCGATCGCGCCACACGCTTTCCTGGCCTGCCAGATGAAAGACGTTCGGCCTGACGATCGTCATGTGAACGGTCATGTAGCTGGCGATCGGGTCGGTGAAGCGGCCACCGATCAGAAAGACCTTTGCGCGCGGCTGCGCCAGCTTGGCGACGATGTCACGGATCTGCTTGTCCGATATGTGGCGGAAAGTCTCGCGGACGTTTTCCAGCGTCGCCTCCAGCACCGGCGAGGTCTTGCCCCGATCACGTGCGGGCTGGCTTTCGGTTCGGGAGAGGGGCGACTGCAACTGCGCGGCCAGCTCATCCTGCAATGCGGCCTGAAACTCGGCATAGTTATGAAAGCCGAGGCGGGAGACGAAACGCAGGATGGTCGGCGAACTGACGCCGGCTTGTTGCGAGAAATCGGCGACCGTCTTGAGGCCGATCAGCGGATAGTTCGCCACCAATGTCTGCGCGGCGCGCCGTTCGCCGGCCGGCATCGTATCGATGCGTTCGGAGATAAGCTCGGCAATGCTCGATGTCATGACTTTCCCTCGGTTCGCGCGTGCGACGCGCGGCATGTCCCCGTTGTGAGCCGCCTACGTGAAAACACGTTTGACAAAGCTCGAGAATATGTATGAAATCATCCACCGACACGCAAAGAATAAAAATACGTAACAGATGTTACAGCGTAGTCCGGGAACTGGGCAATGGGAGCAGGCATTTCTACGGCGAGTGATGCGGCGGCCTCGGTGCGAGTCAGCAATCGTGGCGGTGCCAGCCCCTACGTCGTCATTTGCGATCACGCCTCGAACTTCATGCCGGCCGAATTCGCCGATCTCGGTCTGGAGAAATCCGATCTGGCGCGCCACATCGCCTGGGATCCCGGCGCATTGCCGGTCGCGCGACGCTTGGCCGAGGCGCTTGACGCCGTTTTGGTGGAGTCCTGCATTTCGCGGCTCATCATTGACTGCAATCGCCCGCTCGATGCACCGGATCTGATTTCCGAAGCCAGCGAAACGACGATCATTCCTGGGAACAGCAACCTTTCCGCCGACGACCGGCAGGCGCGCATCGCTCTCTCCTGGGCCCCATTTCACGAGGCGGTGGATGCCGTTATTGCCGAAAGGCTGCAGAAGGGAAGCGAAACGCGGCTGGTGTCGGTCCATTCCTTCACGCCGCGCTACAAGGGCATCGACCGGCCTTGGCAGATCGGCGTTATCCACGACGAGGACGACAGGCTGGCAGGACCGATGATCTCGGCGCTGAAAGGGGTCGTGGGCCTCAATGTCGGGGTCAACCAGCCCTACTCGCCGGCCGATCTCGTCTATTATAGCCTGGAGCGCCACGGCCGCTCGCGTGGCCTTGCCTGCGCGATGATCGAAATCCGCAACGACGAGATCGCCAACGGCGCCGGGCAACGCAAATGGGCCGACCTGTTGGCCGCGATCCTCGCAGGCGTGCAGCCTGCCGAATGCGCCGGCGTGGAACGGGTCTGAGGCTGATCGTGCAGGGGAGGTGCAAACCGATGGACGAAGACAGTGCCTGAGCCCGTAAGACTGTTCGTGCGGTATGTCGATGCGCTCAACCATCGGATCGGGCGCGTCGCCATGTACCTGATCTTCCCGATGGCCGGCATCCTGCTTTATGCGACGGCCTCGCGCGTCATGCTCGGGGTTCCGATCAACTGGGCGATGGAGATGTCGCAATTCATGCTCTCCGCCTATTATCTCCTCGGCGGCGCCTACTCCATGCAGCTTGGCGCGCATGTCCGCATGGATCTGTTCTACGATCGCCTTTCGGCGCGCAATCGGGCGGTGACGGATATGATCACGATCCTGTTCGTGATTTTCTATCTGGCGGTTCTGTTCATCGGCGGCGTGTCGAGCACGCAATACGCCATTTCTTACGACCAGAAGAACTACACCGCCTGGGCGCCGGTGTTGTGGCCGATCAAGACGATCATGACCTTCGGCATCTTCCTCGTTCTGCTGCAGGCTGTTTCCAGCTTCTTCAAGGACATCGCCATCGCGCGCGGGAAGCCGATCACATGACTTCGGAATTCATCACGCTGTTCATGTTCGCCACGATGATGGCGCTGCTGATCACTGGTCAGCGGGTGTTCGGCGTCATCGGCTTTGTCGGCACGGCGGCGGCTCTTTGGCTGTGGGGCGAGGGCTCCTTCGAGTTGCCCTTCAACGCCAGCTTCCAGGTGCTGAACTGGTATCCGCTGATCACCGTGCCTTTCTTCGTGTTCATGGGCTACATGCTGTCGGAATCCGGCATCGCCAGCAATCTCTACCGCATGTTCCATGTCTGGTTCGGATCTATCCGCGGCGGCCTGGCGCTCGGCACCATCGGGCTGATGGTGGTGATCTCCTGCATGAACGGGCTCAGCGTCGCGGGTCTCGCAATCGGTGCAACCGTCGCCCTGCCCGAACTGCTCAGGCGCGGCTATGACAAGGTGATGGTCACCGGCGTCATCCAGGGCGGCAGTTCGCTCGGTATCCTCATTCCGCCAAGCGTGGTGCTGGTGCTCTATGCCATGATTGCGCGCCAGCCGGTGCTGCAACTCTGGTTGGCCGGCATTATGCCGGGCCTGATGATGGCGGCGATCTTCTGCATCTACATCTATGTGCGCTGCCGCATTCAGCCTGAATTGGGACCGATCCTGCCCAGGGAGGAGCGGGCCCAGATCACCCGCTCCGAGAAGTTCCTGCTTTTGCGCGAAGGCCTGCTGCCGCTGGGTGTTTTCGGCATCATGATGGGCTTCTTCATGACCGGCGTCACCAGCCTGGTGGAAAGCTCGGCCGTGGGGGCGCTGCTCGCCACTCTGGCGGCGCTGTTCACGCGCAAGTTGACCTGGCAGGTGCTGGAGGATACGACCCGAAACACGCTTGCCATCTCCTGCATGTTCCTGTGGATCATCCTGGCCGCACTCTGTTTCAGTGCGGTCTATGACGGATTGGGCGCGGTCAAGGCGATCGAACGGCTGCTGCTCGATACCTGGGATCTCAATCCGTGGACGATCCTGATCATGATGCTGCTTTCCTTCATCATCATGGGCATGTTCCTCGACGATACGGCGATGCTGGTGATTGTCGCGCCGCTCTATATACCGCTGGTCAAGGGGCTCGGTTTCGACCTCATCTGGTTCGGCATCCTTTACACGATCACCTGCCAGATCGCCTACATCACCCCGCCCTTCGGCTACAATCTGTTCCTCATGCGGGCGATGGCGCCGCCGGAAATCACGCTTGTCGACATCTACCGGTCGATCATTCCGTTCTTTCTGCTGATGGTGCTGTCGATCGTCATTCTCATGATCTTTCCGGAGATCGCGCTGTGGCTGCCGAACCTCTATTCCGGCCGCGGCTGACAATGATCCATTCGTTCAAAGGGCGGGAGTGAGCAAAGGAGAAGGAGAACAGGCAGGCAGCAGACCTCGCGCGGGAAGACCAGCCTGGCGGCGAGTGTGTGGAATCCAACTACTTAATGGGAGACTAGTGAGATGGATGACCGTAAGACGATAAGCAAGCGCGATTTCCTGAGGAAGTCGGTACTGACGACGGCGGGGGCCGTTGGCGCGACCACATTGGCAGCGCCCTATGTGCGCGCCCAAAGCCCGATCAAGTGGCGGCTCCAGACCTATGCCGGTCCGGCGCTGGCCGAGCACGTCATAAAGCCGGCACTCGACGCCTTCAACAAGGCGGCGAACGGCGAGATGATGATCGAGCTCTACACGTCCGACCAGCTCGTGCCGCAGGGTGAGCTGTTCCGTGCCGTGCAGTCGGGCACCATCGATGCGGCGCAGAGCGACGACGATTCCATGGCTTCGCCCGTCGATGTGGCCGTTTTCGGCGCCTATTTCCCGTTCGCTTCGCGCTACAGTCTCGACGTGCCCGTACTCTGGAACTGGTATGGGCTGAAGGAGATCTGGGAAGAAGCCTATGCCGAGGTGCCGGGTGTGACCTGGCTCAGCGCCGGCGCCTGGGACCCCTGCAACTTCGCCACCACCAAGCCGATCCGCAGCCTCGAGGACCTGAAGGGGCTGCGCGTCTTCACCTTCCCCACCGGCGGTCAGTTCCTGACCCGCCTCGGCGTCGTTCCGGTGACGCTGCCTTGGGAGGACATCGAGGTTGCCATTCAGACCGGCGAGCTCGACGGCATCGCCTGGTGCGGCGCCACCGAAACTTACACGGTCGGCTGGGCCGACGTGACGAAATACTACCTCACCAACAATATCTCGGGTGCTTGGTCCGGCTCGTTCTTTGCCAACACCGACAAGTGGAATGCGGTTCCCGACCATCTCAAGGAACTGTTCAAGCTGGCGATGGATTCGTCGCACTACTACCGCCAGCATTGGTATTGGTGGGGCGAAGCACACTACCGCACCACCGGCGGCAAGCTCGAACTCACCACCATACCGGAAGCCGAATGGAAGACGGTGGAAGACGAGGCGCTCAAGTTCTGGGACGAGATCGCAGCCAAGAGCCCGCGCAATGCCAAGGTGGTCGATATACTGAAGAAATACTCCGAGACCATGCGCAAGGCCGGAGCGCCTTACCGCTACGGATGAGCGAGACGGCGCGTCCGGACGCCTGAACCACGGCCCGGCCAGCCGAATGTTGGCCGGGCCACCCTGTTGAAACCCAAGCGCCCACAGTCGCGGCGGAGTCGAGAATGGCCGAAAATTTCAGCTTCGATCAATTGAAGAAAGCAGTCGCCGATGGCGAGATCGATACGGTGCTGGTCTGCGCGGTCGACATGCAGGGACGGCTCATCGGCAAGCGGTTCCTGGCAGGTTTCTTCGTGCAATCCGGCTACGAGGAGACGCATGCCTGCAACTATCTGATGGCCGACGATATCGATATGGAGCCGGTGCCGGGCTACAAGGCCGCGAGCTGGTCGAAGGGCTACGGCGATTTCGTCATGAAGCCCGACCTCTCGACGATCAGGCGGGTTCCGTGGCTGGAGAAGACGGCGCTGGTGCTCTGCGACGTACTCGGCCACCATGACAATGAGGACCTGCCGCACTCTCCCCGCGGCGTTCTGCGCCGGCAACTTCGGCGCCTGGAGCAGCGCGGCTTTCTTGCCTATTTCGCTTCCGAGCTCGAATTCTATCTGTTCGACGAAACCTATGGCAGTGCGCGCGACAAAGGCTGGCGCAATCTCGATACGGCATCGCCCTATATTGGCGACTACCAGATCGGCATCACCTCCAAGGAAGAGGCCTATATGCGCCGGCTGCGCAATGACATGAATGCCGCCGGTATCCCTATCGAGAACTCGAAAGGGGAATGGGGTCCGGGCCAGGAGGAGATCAATTTCCGCTACGGCGAAGCGCTCGAGACGGCCGACCGCCATGTCATCCTGAAGAACGGGGCGAAGGAAATCGCCCACGAGATGGGCAAGTCGGTCTGCTTCATGGCGAAGTATCACTACGATCTCGCCGGCAATTCCAGCCATATCCACAATTCGCTCTGGAGCGCCGATGGCAAGACGCCGCTCTTCCTGGACAAAAAGGGGCTTTACGGACTGTCGGAACTCGGCCGGCAATGGTCCGCGGGACAGCTCAAATACGCCAAGGACTATACCTATTTCCTGGCGCCTTACGTGAATTCTTACAAGCGCTTCCAGGCCGGAACCTTCGCCCCCACCAAGATCATGTGGAGCGACGACAACCGCACAGCCGGCTTCCGCCTTTGCGGCGAGGGCACCAAGGGTATCCGCATGGAGTGCCGGATCGGCGGTGCGGACCTCAACCCCTATCTCGCCTTCGCCGCACTGATCGCGGCAGGGCTGGCCGGCATCGACGAGAAGCTGGAGCTTGAAAAGCCTTTCGTCGGCGACGCCTACCAGCAGGCGGATTTGCCGGAAATTCCAAAGACGCTGCGCGACGCCATCGAAACCATGACGAAGTCAGAGATGCTGAAGGAGGCATTCGGCACTGAGGTGGTTGACCATTATACGCACACGGCGCGCTGGGAGCAGATGGAATATGACCGCCGCATCACCGACTGGGAGCTGCACAGGGGGTTCGAGCGGTACTGAGTTTGCAATGATGCCCACGACCCCCCCTCTGGCCTGCCGGCCATCTCCCCCTCAAGGGGGGAGAGCGGCCTTCACCTTTGTCGCCGCCCCACCTCGTGCGTTGGAGACTGCGCGTAAAGGATGATGCCAGCTTAGTCTCCCCCCTTGAGGGGGAGATGGCCGGCAGGCCAGAGGGGGGTGTCTCAAAAAAAGGAAGCACACCGATGACCGAAACGGTCAAGCTTAAATCCCCCATCGACGGTTCGATCTATGCCGAGAGGCCGATCGCGACCGATCAAGCCATTAACGCAGCAGTCGAGCGCGCCAAGGCGGCACAGGCCGACTGGGTCCGCATCCCGAGTGCGGAACGCGGCAAGTACATGCTGGCCATGCTCGAAGCGCTGGTGGCGATGAATGACGAGATCGTGCCGGAAATCGCCTGGCAGATGGGGCGCCCGACCCGCTATGGCGGGGAGTTCGGCGGCGTCAAGGAGCGCGTGACCTACATGGTCGAGATCGCCGAGCAGGCGCTGAAGCCCATGATGGCGTCAAACCCCAAGGAAGGTTTCCGCCGGTATGTCAAGAAGGAGCCGCTTGGCGTCGTCATGGTGATTGCGCCGTGGAACTATCCTTACCTCACCGCCGTCAACACCATCGTTCCCGCCCTGATGGCCGGAAATACGGTCATCCTCAAGCACGCCGCGCAGACCTTGCTGGTGGGAGAGCGTTTCGCCCAGGCGTTTGAAAAGGTCGGCCTGCCGAAGGGCGTGTTCCAGAACATCGTGATGAACCACGCGCAGACCGAAAGGCTGCTCGGCTCGGGCAAGATCGACCATGTCAATTTCACCGGCTCGGTGGCCGGCGGCAGGGCGATCGAGAAGGCGGCCGCCGGCACCTTCATGTCGCTCGGCCTCGAGCTTGGCGGCAAGGACCCCGCCTATGTGCTGCCCGACGCCAAGCTCGACTTCGCCATCGCCAATCTGGTTGACGGCGCCTTCTTCAATTCGGGCCAGTGCTGCTGCGGTATCGAGCGCGTCTATGTGCATGAGAAGGTCTATGACGATTTCGTCGACGGTTTCGTGTCGCTGACCAAGGAATATGTCGTCGGCAATCCGCTCGACCAGGCGACGACCATGGGGCCGATGGCCCAGGCGCGCTTTGCCGATCTCATCCGCGAACAGAAGGCCGAAGCGCTGCGCAAGGGCGCCACTGCCCACATCAATATGAAGGTCGCCGAAGACCGCGCCGGTTCTCCCTATATCCCGCCTGAGGTGCTGACCGGCGTCGACCACCAGATGAGCGTGATGCGCGAGGAGAGCTTCGGCCCCATCGTCGGCATCATGAAGGTGCGGGATGATGAAGAGGCGATCGCGCTGATGAACGACAGCCCCTATGGACTGACCGCTTCGCTGTGGACCGGCGATGCCGACCGGGCCGCCAGCCTCGGCGACCGCATCGAGACCGGCACGGTGTTTATGAACCGCTGCGACTATCTCGATCCGGCGCTGGTCTGGACCGGCGTGAAGGACACCGGCCGCGGGGCGGCGCTGTCGCCCATCGGCTATGACAATCTCACCCGGCCCAAGTCGTATCATCTCAGAGAGGCGATCTGAGACTTGGATAATGGATGAGGACCGCACCCCCTCATCCGGCCTTCGGGCCACCTTCTCCTCATTGGGGAGAAGAGACTGGCGGCAACGCCGGTGCCCTCCTCTCCCTGCGGGGAGAGGGTGGTTTGCGCCGCAAACCGGGTGAGGGGGCATGTACATATCAATCGGGAACTCGCACCTCATGACCAACCTCGTCTCCAAATGGAATTATCCCACCACGGTGCGCTTCGGCGCCGGCCGCATTTCCGAACTGCCCGACGCGCTTGCGGCAACCGGCATCAAGAACCCGCTTTTCGTCACCGATCCGGGTCTCGCCAGGCTGCCGGTGGTCGCCAATACGCTGAAGATCCTCGATGCGGCAAAAATCCCCTATGCCGTCTTTTCCGACGTCAAGCCGAACCCGGTCGAGTCCAACCTCACGGCCGGTATCGCCGCGTTCAAGCAGGGCAAGCATGACGGCGTCATCGCTTTTGGCGGCGGCTCCGGCCTTGATCTCGGCAAGCTGATCGCCTTCCAGGCGGGCCAGACACGGCCGGTCTGGGATTTCGAGGACATCGGCGATTGGTGGACGCGGGCCGATGCCGACGCGATCGCGCCGATCGTCGCCGTGCCGACCACTGCCGGTACCGGCTCGGAGGTTGGCCGTGCCGGCGTCGTCACACATGAGGCCACGCACACCAAGAAGGTGATCTTCCATCCGAAGCTCTTGCCGGAGATCGTCATTGCCGACCCGGAGCTTACCGTCGGCATGCCGCCCTTCATCACCGCCGGCACCGGCATGGACGCGCTGGCCCACTGCCTGGAAGCCTATTGCGCGCCGGGCTATCATCCGATGGCCGATGGCATCGCCGTCGAGGGCATCAGGCTGGTCTTCGAGAACCTGCCCAAGGCTTTCGCCAATGGCAATGACCTGACGGCGCGCGCGCATATGATGTCGGCCGCCGCTATGGGCGCTGCCGCCTTCCAGAAGGGGCTCGGCGCCATCCATTCGCTGTCGCATCCGATCGGCGCGCTTTACGACACCCATCACGGCATGACCAACGCGGTCTTCATGCCCTATGTGCTGGCTTTCAATCGCGATGCGATCGAGGAACGCATCGTCCGCCTTGCCGCCTATTGCGGCATTGCAGGCGGCTTCGAGGGCTTTGCCAAGGCAGTTTTGAAGCTGCGCGAGGACCTGAAGGTTCCGCATTCGCTGCCCGGACTGATCAAGGATCTCTCCATGGACGAGGCACGCAAGGATTTGATTGCCGAAATGGCCATTGTCGATCCGACCGCCGGCGGCAATCCGGTCAAGCTGACGAAGCAAGCGGCGCTCGGCCTGCTCGACAAGGCGCTGTCGGGAACGATCTGAGCGGATTATGGTGAGCCTGGATCAACTCGATCCAGGTTCATCGACGCAATTTTCCGGTGCCGCTCGCGCCGAACCGGATATTTAGCCGGAACAGGACTCCGCCCGATTGCTACGAACAATTAAAAGGAGTTAACTTCCGCGCTCGGGGCGTTCCTGCGGTCCGATATTCATCGGACTGTCACGTGTTATCGATAACCGCATCGACGGCGTCGAGTGGCGTCAGTTCAATGGAGAGAACATATGTTCAATTTCGCGGGGAAGATGCTTTCGCTTTCGGCGGCTGCGCTGATGGCGACCACGGTTTTCGTATCGGCGCAATCGATGGACGAGCTGGTTGCCGCCGCCAAGGCGGAAGGCACCCTCACCACCATCGCGCTGCCGCATAGCTGGTGCAACTACGGTGAGGTGATTTCTTCGTTCAAGGAGAAATACGGCATCGAAGTCAACGAACTCAACCCCGACGCGGGCTCCGCCGACGAGATCGAGGCGATCAAGGCCAACAAGGGCAATACCGGCCCGCAGGCGCCGGACGTGATCGATGTCGGCTATGCCTTCGGCCCCTCGGCCAAGGCCGAAGGCCTGACACAACCCTACAAGGTCTCTACCTGGGACACGATCCCCGACGAGGTGAAGGACCCCGAAGGCCACTGGTATGCCGACTATTACGGCGTGCTCGCCTTCATGGTGAACACCGACATCGTCAAGAACGTGCCGAAGGATTGGGCCGATCTGCTGAAGCCGGAATATGCCAACAGCGTAGCCCTCTCGGGCAATCCGCTCGGTGATAACCAGGCGATCCTGGCCGTACAGGCGGCAGGCCTCTCGACCGGCGCGGCCTCGGGCGCGGCGGCGGCCGAAGCGGGCTTGAAATATTTCGCCGACCTCAACAAGGCGGGCAATTTCGTGCCGGTAACGGCCAGGACCGGCACGCTGGCCCAGGGTGCCACTCCGATTGTCGTCTATTGGGACTACAACGCGCTCTCGGGCAAGGACGAATTGAAGGGCAACCCGCCGGTTGAAGTGGTGGTCCCGGATTCCGGCGTTATTGCCGGCGTCTATGTCCAGGCGATCAGCGCCCATGCGCCGCATCCGAACGCCGCCAAGCTGTGGATGGAGCACCTTTATTCCGACGAGGGCCAGTTGCTCTGGCTGAAGGGCTACTGCCACCCGATCCGCTTCAACGATCTCGCCAAGAAGGGCAAGATTCCGCAGGAGCTGCTCGACAAGATGCCGCCGGCAGCGGCGTACGAAAAGGCGGTATTCCCCACGCTTGAAGAGCAGGCTGCCGCCAAGGAAGTGATCTCCAAGGATTGGAGCAGCGTCGTAGGCGCCAACGTACAGTAACGGATGGGCGATCTTTCCGCTCATGGGGCGGGAAGATCGCGCTTTCCCATGGCCCATCAGGACGTCCTTACTGCGCAATCCGCCCGAACGCGCCGTCGCTTGCCGCTCGACTGGCTGGGCATCGTGCCGTTTGCGGTGTTTGCGCTGCTGTTTCTTCTCCTGCCGACGCTCAACCTGATTGCGGGCGCCTTTCAGGACAGGGAAGGCGCGTTCACGCTTCAGAACATCGTCAACCTGTTCACGCCCTCTATCATGGCGGCTTACTGGATTTCGATCAAAGTCAGTCTGGCTTCGGCCCTGATCGGCGGGCTGATGGGATTTGTGATGGCGGCAACCGTTACCATAGGCGGGCTGCCCGGCTGGGTGCGCTCGCCGCTGATGACATTTTCGGGCGTCGCCTCCAATTTTGCCGGCATTCCGCTCGCCTTCGCGTTCCTGGCGACGCTGGGGCGCACGGGCCTGCTCACCGCCTTCCTGATGAATGTGTTCGGCTTCAATCTCTACGCCACGGGCTTCAACCTGTTGAGCTTCTGGGGACTGACGATCACCTATCTGTTTTTCCAGATCCCGCTGATGATCCTGATCATCACTCCGGCGCTCGACGGGTTGAAGAAGGAATGGGGCGAGGCAGCCGCCAGCCTCGGCGCGTCCAGGCTGCAATATTGGCGCATGGTGGCGCTGCCAGTGCTGTGGCCGGCACTTCTCGGCACGATCGTACTGCTTTTCGCCAACGCCTTCGGCGCGGTGGCGACGGCCTATGCGCTGACCGGCTCGTCGCTCAACATCGTTCCGATCGTGCTTTTCACGCAGATTCGCGGTGACGTGCTGCAGGACCCCAATCTCGGCTATGCGCTCGCCTTCGGCATGATCGTGATAACCGGCCTCTCCAACGGCATCTATATCTGGCTCAGGGCGCGTGCCGAACGGTGGCTCAGATGAAAAAAGGCCGCATCGTCTCCTCGCTCCTGCTGGCGCTCGGCTGCCTTTATTTTGCGCTGCCGCTGATCGGCATGGTCGAGTTTTCGCTGCGCATGCGGCGCGGCGTCTACAGCCTCGACGCCTATTGGGTCGTGCTCGCCGATCCGCAATTCCAGGCCACTTTCGGCTATTCGGTCGTGGTGGGCCTGCTGACCATCATCGTCGGCATCTTCATTGTCGTGCCGACCGCCTATTGGGTCCGACTGCGCCTGCCTGGCCTGCGGCCTTATATCGAGTTCGTCACGCTTCTGCCGCTGGTCATTCCGGCAATCGTGGTGGTGTTCGGCTATATCCGCCTCTACAACACCTCGTCGTTCCTGCCGCTGACCGGATCGGCCACCGGAACCAACATCCTGCTGGTGTTCGGCTATGTCATGCTGGCTTTGCCCTATATGTACCGGGCCGTCGATACCGGACTTCGAACCATCGACGTGCGGACATTGACCGAGGCGGCGCAAATTCTCGGCGCCGGATGGGGAACGATCATCGCCCGCATCATCCTGCCCAACGTGCTGCTTGCCGTGCTTTCGGGCTCGTTTCTCACCTTCGCCATCGTCATCGGCGAATTCACCATGGCGGCGCTGCTCAACCGGCCGGCATTCGGTCCCTATCTGCAGTTCATCGGCGCCAACCGCGCCTATGAGCCGGCAGCACTTGCAGTGATCGCCTTCGTGATCACCTGGGCCTGCATGGCCATGATCCAGATCGTCTCCAGGTTCGCGCCCAGAACCTCGAGCCGCTCCAACTGAACGGAAAGGGCGCGCCGCCGATGGCCGAAACGTTTCTCAGCATCCAGGGTGTCCGCAAGGCTTTTGGCGCGACCGTCGTGGTCAAGGACTTCAATCTCGACGTGGCGCCCGGCGAGTTCATCTCGTTTCTCGGGCCGAGCGGCTGCGGCAAGACGACGATGCTGCGCATCGTTGCGGGCTTCGAGGAGCCGAGCGCCGGCCGCATCCTGATCGGCGGCAAGGATGTCACCAATCTCAAGCCGAACCAGCGCAACATCGGCATGGTGTTTCAGGCCTATGCGCTGTTTCCCAATCTGACCGTGGCGCAGAACATCGCCTTCGGGCTGAAGGTTGCCGGCACGCCCAAGGCCGAAACCGATGCGCGGGTCGCCGAGATGCTCGGCATCATCAAGCTGCCGGAGTTCGCCGACCGCTATCCCTACCAGCTCTCGGGCGGCCAGCAGCAGCGCGTGGCGCTGGCCCGCGCGCTGGCGCCGAAGCCGCGGCTCTTGCTGCTCGACGAACCGTTGTCGGCACTGGACGCCAAGGTCCGCCTGTCGCTGCGCGACGAAATCCGCCAAATCCAGAAAAAGCTCGGCATCACCACCATCTTCGTGACTCACGATCAGGAAGAGGCGCTGTCGATGTCCGACCGCATCATCGTCATGCATGACGGACATGCCGAGCAGGTCGGGACACCCTTCGAAATCTACAACCACCCGGCGACGCGTTTCGTGGCGAACTTCGTCGGCACGCTGAACGTGCTGGACGGGGCCGTTGCCGATGCGGCGGCCGGCAGGGTGCGTGTCGACGGCGGCGAGATCGTGCTTGCGCAGCCGCTCGACGGCGCGAAATCGGGCGATGCGATATCGCTGGCGCTGCGCCCGGAAGCGATCTCGCTCGGGCGCGCCAATGACGGCGACACCAGCCTGTCGGGGCAGATACTGGACGTTCATTTCCTGGGCTCGGTCATCCGCGTGCGGGTCGGCGTCGGCCGCAGCGTGGTGTCGCTCGACACGTTCAACAATTCGAGCGCGCCGCCGCCTGCCGTCGGCGAAAGAACCGACATCAGCTTCGCGGCGCGGGACCTGCTGATTCTGAAGTGAAAATGTAGGCTTTTTTTGCCAGTGATTGCGGTATTTCCCTGCATTGCTGTGACCCAAATACAATAGTCAGAGAGTTATTTGCCTGTAGGATGATGACAAGGGTGGATGCTGGGTCTCGGGGGTTTTGAACTCAGGAGGGTAATGTGCATCTAAGGACATTCTTCACAGCGTCGGCGATCGCACTTCTTGCGGCCAGCGGCGCGATGGCGGCAGACGTCGTGGTCGAAGAACCACCGGCACCGATCGCCGAAGTACCGCTGTTTACTTGGACTGGCGGTTATCTCGGCCTACAGGGCGGATATGCCTGGTCTGACGGCGAACTCAGTGACGGCACTGATATCCTTTCGGATAACTTCGACGGCGGCCTGCTTGGTGGCTACGCGGGCTACAACTGGCAGAGCGGTGCGTTCGTGTTCGGTGCGGAAGCGGACATCAATGCGGTGTGGAACGAAGAAACCTTCGCGTTCCCGGGGTTCGACGTTGAGGTTGGCACCGATTATCTGGCGTCGTTGCGTGGTCGCGTAGGTTACGCCTGGGACCGCACGCTCTTCTTCGCCACTGCCGGTGTTGCCTTCAGCGAAGTCTCCGCCGAAACCACGATTGGGGGGGTCACCCTGGACGAAAGTGAAAGTTTCACGGGTTGGACCATCGGTGCCGGTGCCGAGTATGCTTTCACCAACAACTGGATCGGCCGGGCTGAATACCGGTTCTACGATTTCGGCAGTGAAACCATTGGCGGAATCGACGATGTGGAGATCCAGAATCATACGGTGTCGGTCGGTCTGGCGTATAAGTTCTAACTCGACGCCGCACGGTATGACCTAGACATCAAGCCCGTCGCCTCGCGAGGCGACGGGCTGTTGCTTTAACGCAATTTATCACCAAGTCTGGCGACCGTACCAATCGTCGATGTCTCGTTGGGCCTGATCTTTCGCAAGGCCATAGCGCTCCTGAATCTTGCCCTCGAGCTGATCGCGACGGCCGGCGATCTCATCAAGATCGTCATCGGTCAGCTTTCCCCACTGCTCCTTCACCTTGCCCTTGATCTGCTTCCAGTTGCCTTCCACGCGGTCCCAGTCCATCGTTTTCTCCTTGTTCAGCGATCATTCGCATAAGGATTAAACGATAGCCGGGCGGTTTGGTTCACCGTTCAGGTCAAGGCAAATCGTTGACGCCGATGGCGGCATAGTTCGGCGTCACCCTGTCGCCAGGGTCACGACCGCGTTCAAATCTCTGTGCGGCTGAGGAAGAGATAGCGGCTAAGTTATTGAAAGGATGGTGGGCGTGACAAGGATTGAACTTGTGACCCCTGCAATGTCAATGCAGTGCTCTCCCGCTGAGCTACACGCCCATCCGATGCAGGCGCATACACCACATTATGCCTGCGCGCGTCAATAGGTGGAAAGCGGAAAGACGCTCCTTTGATGGAGCGCTTGCCGAATGGCTTAAGCCGCTGGTTCAGGCGGCCTGGAGCATCTTCTCGACCTCATTGACGAGGTCACGCAAATGGAAGGGCTTCGACAGCACCTTGGCGTCGCGCGGCGCCTTCGAATCCGGGTTGAGAGCCACGGCGGCAAAGCCGGTGATGAACATCACCTTGAGATCGGGATCGATTTCGGTGGCGCGGCGAGCGAGCTCTATGCCGTCCATTTCGGGCATGACGATGTCGGTCAGCAACAGCGAGAACGGCTCCTCGCGCAGCCGCTCGTAGGCGCTTGCGCCATTGTCGAAATCACTCACGTCATAGCCGGCGCGTTCCAGCGCCTTCACCAGAAACCGGCGCATGTCATCGTCGTCTTCCGCCAGAAGGATGCGTGCCATCATGTCCTGTCCGATTCACCTTGCAAAACCGCCTGGCGCGGTTTCGTTAACCATCCTGTATATGAATCCTGGACGGTAAACATCAAGTGAATGTGGCAGCATCGCGCCGCGTGCTCGCCATTGATGAGGGCCGCGCGACTGGACACGGCCTATGGCAGATGGCAGTTTCAAGCGCATGGCCAAGCGAGTTTCACAGGTTAGAAGATGATTTCGGCGCTCGATGATTTTGCGGCCGTCGCGCCGTTCGAGGTGCGGTCGGGCGCAACCCAGAGCGCGCCGTTCGTCTTCAATTCTCCGCACAGCGGCCGCTACTATCCGCAGCGCTTCCTATCGATGGTGCGACTCGACGCCAACGCCATCCGCCGTTCCGAGGATTCATTCGTGGATGAGTTGTTCGCAGGTGCGACCATGCTCGGCGCGCCGCTTCTGGCCGCGAATTTTCCGCGCTCCTATCTGGACGTGAACCGCGAGCCCTGGGAACTCGACCCGCGCATGTTCATCGAGCCCTTGCCGTCTTTCGCCAACATCCGTTCGGCGCGCGTTGCCGGCGGGCTCGGCACGGTGCCGAAGCTGGTCGGCGAGGGTCTCGATATCTATCCTTCGCGCCTGCCGCTCGCCGAGGCGGTGGAGCGCATCGAAGGCATCTACAAGCCTTATCACACCACGCTCAAGCGATTGCTGGTCGAGACGCAGATGCGTTTCGGCACGGTCGTGCTGATCGATTGCCACTCAATGCCGGCCAGTATCCGCATCGGTGAAACCGGTATGCGACCAGATTTCATCGTCGGCGACCGTTTCGGCGTTTCGGCATCGCGCGCCCTGACCGAAAACGCCATCGGACTGCTCCTGTCGATGGGCTATAGGGTTGCTCACAACAAGCCCTATGCCGGCGGCTTCATCACCGAACACTATGGACGCCCGGCGCGAAATCGCCATGCGTTGCAGATCGAGGTCAACCGCGGCCTCTACATGAACGAGCGCACATTTCAGAAGTCGGACGGCTTCGACGCGCTGGCCGACGATCTGACACGCTTCTGCTCCGATCTGATGGAGCTTCAGCACCAGGATACTGGCGAGACGCCGCTGGCCGCCGAATAGCGCATCGCGGCTGGCAAACGCGTTCAGGTGGGATCGTCGAACACGGCGGATTTGCGCGGAGCGTGTTTGTGCGTCCATTCGGACGCGCGGGCAGGGGGAACTTTGCTCGAACAAGAAAGATGTGGCAATGCATGCGTCTGCGGGCGATAGTCGCGCTCATTTCAAGGAGAGGCAATTGCCGGTCACGGTTCAGTTCATGCGGCGCATCGCCGAGGCAGCCGCCGCCCAGACGCTGCCGCGTTTTCGCCAGCAGGGCGAGGTGTCCAACAAGCTTGCGGGCGGGTTCGATCCGGTCACCGAGGCCGATCGCGGGGCAGAGCGGGTCATCCGCGCGCTGATCAACGACGAATTCCCCGACCATGGCATACTTGGTGAGGAATATGGCGCCGAAAACGCCACCAACAGCCACGTATGGGTGATCGATCCGATCGACGGCACGCGCGCCTATATCTCCGGCCTGCCGGTCTGGGGCACGCTGGTGGGTTTGACTGTCGATGGGGACGCGGTGGCCGGCATGATGTCGCAGCCCTTCACCGGCGAACTGTATTATGCGGACGGCTCGGCTTCCCACTACGAAGGCCCAGGCGGCAACCGGCCGCTTTCGACCCGCAAGACCACCATGCTTGGCGATGCGACCCTGTTCACCACGACTCCGGCACTTTACGAAGGTGAAAAGCGTGTGCGCTTCGACCGGCTCGAACGGCAGGTCCGGCTCTCGCGCTACGGCACCGACTGCTATGCCTTCGCCATGCTCGCTTCCGGCAATATCGACCTCGTAGCCGAAAGCGGCCTTCAGCCCTACGACATCGTTGCGTTGATCCCGATCATCGAACAGGCAGGCGGCGTCATCACCACATTTGCCGGCGGTCCGGCGGAGAAGGGCGGCGACATACTGGCGGCGGCGACGCCGGAACTTCATGAGGCGGCAATGAGGGTGCTTTATGGCGCCGGTTAGGGCGCTGTTGAGTCCGAGCCCGGAATGAAGGCGTCGAAAGCGGCGAAGAACTGCTCGCGAAAGAAATCGGCCTCCTGCAGGATTTCATGACGCGCGCCGTCGATCGTCAGCAGCGAGCCGAGCCGCAGCCGTCGGGCGAAATGCTCGATCCCCTCGTTCGACACCACTTCGTCGGCGCCGGCGGCGATGATCAATGATGGAATCCGGATCTTCGCGATGAAGTCCGGGTCCTGAATGGTGGCCGACGCTTCGCAGGCCGCCTTGATCCAGGCGACCGTCGGACCGCCCAGGGCTAAATTCGGGTGGTTCTCATAGAGCAGGGCGTTGCGCCGGTAGCGAACCGGATCAGTGGTAAGCTTGTTGGCGGCGAACGGCACTATTTCACGCGGGCGCTTGCGCTCAGCTACATAGAGCCGGCTGAACCCGGTATAGTAGAGGGCGGTGGCAAGCCGGCCTATCGTATGCATGGTCAGCGGCGATTTGCAGAGCGCCAGAAAGGGCGCAATCAGCACCATGCGCTGCACCTGGTTCACCAGCGATTGCGCGCCGAGCAGGGCCACCGTGGCGCCGGTCGAGTGGGCAAGCAGATAATAGGGGCCGTGACAATCCGGCAGGACGATCTCGGCGAAGAAGCTTTCGAGATCCAGGACATAATCGAAGAAGCTGCGGACGTAGCCGCGCGCCGGATCGCCGATGAGACGGTCGGAGCCGCCTTGGCCGCGCCAGTCGAAGGTAGCCGTAGTGAACCCGCGCGCCGCCAGCTCGCGCACGGTTTCAAAATATTTCTCGATGCACTCATTTCGTCCAGGCAGGAGGACAATCGTGCCCTTCGCCGGCTGAACCGTCGCCGGAAAGACCCCGTAGCGAAGCCGCTTGCCGTCGCGCGAGGCAAAGTGCCCGGAAAGCCCATGCTCCGGTACGGGGTTTTCGGGGATGTGGTAGAAATAGTCCGCCATTTTCATGCTTACAGCCGTTCCAAGGCAGCCTGCCAGTGTTGCGCAAGCATAGGCCCGAAAAGCGAACAAAAATCCAGAAGGCGGTTTCGAAGAAAATGACCGGAAGCAGCGCAGGCTGGCTTCCGGTCTGTCGATCCGGGAGGAAGGGACGTTACACCCGGCTCGGCCTCGTTGCGGGGAGCGTTTGCAACCCGCTTGTTCAACAAGTCGGAGCCAATCTAGCCAAGGCAGCATGAACGTCGCCCGAAGGGCCGGTTCATCTTCCATTCATCGTTTTTCAGGCACTGCAAAGCCTTGAAATGGCTTCCGACGCTCCCCAGATTCCTGATGCGGTCGCCACGAATGGGACCGCTGACCGCACCGGAACGCCATGATGGGTTTCGACGCAGGTCACACGCAAACCGTGTTGCTCAACAGGAGAACAGAACCATGCGTCACGTTGACTTTTCCCCGCTCTATCGCTCGACCGTCGGTTTCGACCGGCTGTTCACCATGCTTGACTCGCTTGCTCAGCCCGAAGGCGGCCAGACCTATCCGCCTTACAATATCGAGCGCACTGGCGAAGATGCCTACCGCATCAGCATGGCGGTCGCAGGTTTCTCCGAGAATGAAATCGCCATTGAAGCGCACCGCAACGTGCTCAGCATCAAAGGCGAGCGCAAGGATGAGACCGAGGGCGAAGGCTCCGAGGTGCTTTATCGCGGCATTGCCTCGCGCGCTTTCGAGCGCCGCTTCCAGCTTGCCGACCATGTCGATGTCACCGGGGCCAAGCTGAAGAATGGCCTTCTGCACATCGATCTGAAGCGCACCATTCCCGAGGAACTGAAGCCGCGCAAGATCGAGATTGCGGGCTCGGACAAGCCTGCGAAGCAGATCGAAGCCACGACCACCAAATAAATCGCTCCTCCCGAGCGAAAGCGGCGCCTCCGGGCGCCGCTTTTTTATCGGCTCAGGCAATCAGTTCCGCAAAGCGGTCGACCTCGGCCTCGGTTGTCGCGAAACTGGTGACCAGTCGGCACATGGTCTCGTCCTCGCCGATCGGATCGGCAAAACCCCGCGGTGCGTTCCATGGATAGAACATGGCGCCTGCCTTGGTGAGACTTTCCACCGTTTCTCTCTTGATGATCGGAAAGACCTCGTTGGCCTGCGGCTGCCAGCCGAGGCGCGCCTTGCCGGATGCATTGATCGCGCGCGCCAGGCGCGCCGTCATGGCGTTGGAATGGCGGGCGGTTTCCAGCCAGTGCCCGCTGTCCAGATAGGCGTCGAACTGCGCGGCGATGAAGCGCGACTTGGAAAAGAGTTGCGCGGCGCGCTTGCGCAGGAAACCGAATTCACGGGCCTTGGACGTGTCGAAAAGAATGACGGCCTCGGCGCACCAGCAGCCGTTTTTCGTGCCGCCGAAGGAGACGATGTCGACGCCGCGTTTCCAGGTCATTTCGGCGGGCGTCGTGTCCAGTGCCACCAGCGCATTGGCGAAGCGGGCGCCATCCATGTGCAGGGGCAGGCGACGCCGCTTGGCGATTGTCGAGATCGCGTCGATTTCCTCAAGGCTATAGACGGTGCCGACTTCGGTGGCCTGGGTGATCGACACGGCCGTCGGCCGTCCGGCATGAACGAATTCCGGCTCGTAGCGGGAGATGGCCGCCTCGAGACTTTCCGGCGTCATTTTCCCGAGCGGCCCATCGACGGGAAAGAGGCGCGCGCCGCCCGTGAAATATTCGGGCGCGCCGCATTCGTCCTCGATCATATGGGCTTCGCGGTGGCAGAACGAAATTCCGCCCGGTTGGCTGACCAAGGTAAGCGACAGCGAATTGGCGGCGGTGCCGGTGGCGACGAAGAAGACGGCGACCTCGCGCTCGAACAGGGCACTGAAACGATCGGCGACCGCGCGGTCGAGCTCACCGTTCCCATAGGCCGCGTCGAAGCCCGACGCGTTCGCGCCGAGTGCCGCGGCGATTTTCGGATGCGCGCCTGCCCAATTGTCCGAAGCAAAAAACATGTGACCATCCCATTCGATGCGGTTGAGCGTGCCTGACCTAGATCGGCTTTGGCCGGCGGCATCAAGGCCCAGGGCATGGCATTCCGCAATGGCAGGCGAATTGAACCGAAAAATCAAGACGATGGAAAGTTGTCCAGGTAACTCAGTTGACGAAAGTTTATTGCGCGTTTGCCGCCGTTTTTTTGTGAAACCGTCTTGTGCGGGCCAAAAAATTCTGTAATAAGCAAATTAGGACAGCAGTGCTGTCTTATTTATCTGCGCAAAGCGTGGCGGATTCGGCGTATCATCGACGTCTCCGGCCGTAGCCGTGGTCAGCGCTGGCTTCCGCCCGTGGGCGGCTAAAAGGCGTCGCCGTCGGAATACGGCATGCGAGCCCGAGCGGCATGTCTTGCGCGGACATTCGAAATAGACGTGCCGACGACTGGACGGGTCTGCCGCAAGGCTGCCAACGAGCGATCACCCGCCTGAACCGGTTGAAGACGGAAGGAAGGGATTATGACGGACATGACGCCCTCTGTGACGATGCAGCCTTCTGCGCTTGCGCAGCCGAAAACCGAGACCGTCAAATCCGCTCGCCGCGCCTCGGCTGGCCCGGTACCGCAAGGGCTTTACGATCCGCGCAACGAGCATGACGCCTGCGGCGTCGGTTTCATTGCGCACATGAAGGGCGAGAAGTCGCATCAGATCGTCAAGGACGGCCTGTTCATGCTGAACAATCTCACCCATCGCGGCGCCGTGGGCGCTGATCCGCTGATGGGCGACGGCGCCGGCTTGCTAGTCCAGATTCCCGACCGTTTTTTCCGCGAGGAGATGGCCAAGCAGGGCATCGACCTGCCGCCGGCGGGTCACTATGGCGTCGGCCAGCTCTTCCTGCCGAGCGATCCCGAGCAGAGGGCCCATATCGAAGGCATCATCGCCGAAGTGGCCGAACTCGAAGGCCAGAAGCTGATCGGCTTTCGCGATGTCCCGGTCGACAATTCCTCTCTCTCCAAGGCTCCGGATATCGCCGCCTCCGAGCCGGTTCATCGCCAGGCCTTCTTCAGCCGCAACCCGGCGATCGAAAACGACGACGACTACGAGCGGCGGCTCTACATATTGCGCAAGGTCGTTTCAGGTCGGCTCTACGAGGAGGCCGGCGGGCGCGACAACGATTTCTACATCGTCTCCCTTTCCTCCCGCACCATCGTCTACAAGGGCATGTTCCTGGCCTATCAGGTCGGCGAATATTACAAGGACCTTGCCGACGCGCGCTTCGAATCGGCGCTGATCCTCGTCCACCAGCGTTTCTCCACCAACACCTTCCCGTCCTGGCGGCTTGCGCATCCCTATCGCATGGTCGCCCACAATGGCGAGATCAACACCCTGCGCGGCAACGTCAACTGGATGGCCGCGCGCCAGGCCTCGGTCGATTCGGAAGTGTTCGGTAACGACATTTCGAAGCTGTGGCCGATCTCCTATGAGGGCCAGTCCGATACGGCCTGCTTCGACAATGCGCTCGAATTCCTGTGGCAGGGCGGCTATTCGCTGCCGCATGCCATGATGATGCTGATCCCGGAAGCCTGGGCCGGCAACAAGCTGATGGATGACGACCGCAAGGCGTTCTACGAATATCACGCGGCCCTCATGGAGCCGTGGGATGGGCCGGCGGCGGTCGTCTTCACCGACGGGCGCCAGATCGGCGCCACGCTCGACCGCAACGGGCTTCGTCCGGCGCGCTATGTGGTGACCGACGACGATCGCGTCATCATGGCCTCGGAAGCCGGCGTGCTGCCCGTATCGGAAGAAAGCATCGTCACCAAATGGCGGCTCCAGCCGGGCCGCATGCTGCTGATCGATCTGGAGAGGGGTCGCATCATCTCCGACGAGGAGATCAAGTCGGAGATTGCGGCCAAGCATCCCTACAAGTCGTGGCTCGCCAACACCCAGCTCATCCTTGAGGACCTCAATCCGGTCGAGCCGCGGGCCCTGCGCAAGGACGTTTCGCTGCTCGATCGCCAGCAGGCCTTCGGTTACACGCAGGAAGACCTGAAGCTGTTGATGGCGCCGATGGCGACCACGGGGCAGGAAGCCGTCGGCTCGATGGGCACCGATACGCCGATCTCGGCCATCTCCGACAAGGCCAAGCTGCTCTACACCTATTTCAAGCAGAATTTCGCCCAGGTCACCAATCCGCCGATCGATCCGATCCGCGAGGAGCTGGTGATGAGCCTGGTGTCGTTCATCGGACCGCGACCGAACATCTTCGACCTTGTGGGCTCGTCGCGCCGCAAGCGGCTCGAGGTGCGCCAGCCGATCCTGACCAATGCCGACCTGGAGAAGATAAGGTCGATCGGCCACACCGAGGACCGCTTCGACACCAAGACCATCGACATCACCTATTCGGTCAACGAGGGTGCCGCCGGCATGCCGGCTGCCATCGAGCGGCTGTGCGAGCGGGCGGAAGCGGCCGTCGCCGGCGGCTACAACATCATCATCCTCTCC
Source organism: Borborobacter xinjiangensis (assembly GCF_047739745.1). Lineage (NCBI taxonomy): Bacteria > Pseudomonadati > Pseudomonadota > Alphaproteobacteria > Hyphomicrobiales > Phyllobacteriaceae > Borborobacter > Borborobacter xinjiangensis. Next base: position 36,571 of record NZ_JBLLVA010000010.1, read on the forward strand.
GACCGGCAGATCGGCCCGGACCGCATCGACATCCCGACGCTTCTGGCCACCGCCGCCGTGCACCACCACCTGATCCGCAAGGGTTTGCGGACCTCGGTGGGCCTGGTTGTCGAATCCGGCGAACCGCGCGAGATACATCATTTCTGTTGTCTTGCCGGCTATGGCGCGGAGGCGATCAACCCCTATCTCGCCTTCGACACCCTGACCGACATGCACAGGCGCGGCGAGTTTCCACCGGAAGTCGATGTCCATGAAATCGTCTCGCGCTACATCAAGTCGATCGGCAAGGGCATTTTGAAGGTCATGTCCAAGATGGGCATTTCGACCTATCAATCCTATTGCGGCGCGCAGATTTTCGACGCCATCGGGCTGAAGTCCGACTTTGTCGCCAAGTATTTCACCGGCACGGCGAGCCTCATCGAGGGCGTCGGGCTGGAGGAGATTTCGGCCGAGACGGTGCGGCGCCACAACGATGCCTTCGGCAACGATCCGGTGCTTCGCAATGCGCTGGAGGTCGGCGGCGAATATATGTTCCGCATGCGCGGCGAGGCGCACATGTGGTCGCCGGACGCGGTCGCGACCTTGCAGCATGCGGTGCGCAAGGGCTCGCCTGAAACCTTCAAGGAGTTCTCGCAGCAGGTCGACGACGAGTCGGCGCGGGCTCAGACCGTTCGCGGCCTGTTCAAGATCAGGATGGCCGCCGAGACGGGACGCAAGCCCGTGCCGCTCGACGAGGTGATGCCGGCGGCCGAGATCGTCAAGCGGTTCTCGACCGGCGCCATGTCGTTCGGGTCGATTTCGCGTGAGGCGCATACCACGCTGGCGCGGGCGATGAACGCGATCGGCGGCAAGTCGAACACCGGCGAGGGCGGCGAGGAGCCGGATCGCTACCTGCCGCTGCCGGACGGCAAGAAGAATCCTGAGCGTTCGGCGATCAAGCAGGTCGCGTCGGGCCGCTTCGGCGTGACCGCCGAATATCTGGTCAATTCCGACGTCATGCAGATCAAGATCGCGCAAGGCGCAAAGCCCGGCGAGGGCGGTCAATTGCCCGGCCACAAGGTCGATGCGACGATCGCCAAAACCCGCCATTCGACGCCTGGCGTCGGCTTGATTTCGCCGCCGCCGCACCATGACATCTATTCGATCGAGGATCTGGCGCAGCTGATCTACGATCTGAAGAACGTCAATCCGTCGGCGGACGTTTCGGTCAAGCTCGTCTCTGAAGTCGGCGTCGGCACGGTCGCCGCGGGCGTGGCCAAGGCGCGCGCCGACCACATCACCATCTCCGGTTATGACGGCGGCACCGGCGCTTCGCCGTTGACCTCGCTCAAGCATGCCGGCAGCCCCTGGGAAATGGGCCTTGCCGAGACGCACCAGACGCTGGTGCTGAACGGGCTTCGCTCACGCGTGGCGCTGCAGGTCGATGGTGGTCTGCGTACCGGCCGCGATGTCATCATCGGCGCGCTGCTTGGAGCCGACGAGTTCGGCTTCTCGACGGCGCCGCTGATCGCGGCCGGCTGCATCATGATGCGCAAGTGCCACCTCAACACCTGCCCTGTTGGCGTCGCCACGCAGGACCCGGTCCTGCGCAAGCGCTTCAAGGGCACGCCCGAGCACGTCATCAACTACTTCTTCTATGTTGCCGAGGAAGTCAGGGTGTTGCTTGCCGGGATGGGCTTTTCGCATCTCGACCAGATCATCGGCGATGCCGATCTTCTGGAAAAGCGCGAGCTCATCGACCATTGGAAGGCGCGCGGCCTTGATTTCAGCCGCATGTTCCACAAGCCCGAAGCTCCACGCGAAGCGATGCATTGGACGGAACGCCAGAAGCACCCGATCGACGACATTCTCGACCGCAAACTGATCGAGGCCGCCAAGCCGGCGCTGGAGTCCCGGCAGCCGGTTGTCATCGAGGCCGAAATCCGCAATGTCGATCGCTCGGCCGGCGCCATGCTCTCCGGTGAAGTCGCCAAGCGTTACAAGCACAAGGGGCTGCGCGAGGACACGATCTCGGTGAAGCTCACCGGAACCGCCGGCCAGTCCTTCGGTGCGTTCCTGGCGCGCGGCGTGTCGTTCGAACTGATCGGCGACGGCAACGACTATGTCGGCAAGGGTCTTTCAGGCGGCCGCATCGTCATCCGCCCGCCGGAAAGCTCGAAGCTCGTTGCCGAGGAGTCGATCATCGTCGGCAACACGGTGCTCTACGGCGCAATCGAAGGCGAGTGCTATTTCCGCGGCGTTGCCGGCGAACGTTTCGCCGTCAGGAACTCCGGCGCGGTGGCGGTCGTCGAGGGCGTCGGCGATCATGGTTGCGAATACATGACCGGCGGTGTCGTCGTGGTCATCGGCCAGACCGGGCGCAATTTCGCGGCCGGCATGTCGGGCGGTGTCGCCTATGTGCTCGACGAGGCCGGCGATTTCGCCGAGCGCTGCAACATGGCGATGGTCGAGCTCGAGCCTGTGCCCGAAGAGGACGACATGCTGGAGCGGCTGCACCATCATGGCGGCGACCTCGACCACAAGGGTCGCGTCGATGTCTCCGGCGATATGACCAGCCATGACGAGGAGCGGCTCTATCAGCTCATCTCCAACCATCTGCATTATACCGGCTCGACGCGCGCCAGGCAGATCCTTGACGATTGGGCGAACTATCGCCCGAAATTCCGCAAGGTCATGCCGGTCGAATATCGCCGTGCGCTGATCGAGATGGAAAACATGCGGATGGGCGTGGCGGCGGAATAGCGGGCGCGCGATGTCCGCGCCGGCTTCCGCAGGCGTAAGCAAAAGGCCGCCGCAGGCGCGGGGCCTCACCAATGAAAGCGTTGAAATGGGCAAGGTAACAGGCTTCCTTGAGATCGACCGGCAGGTGCACAAGTATCAGCCGGCTGCCGACCGCATCCGGCATTTCCACGAGTTCACCTTGCCGATGTCGGACAAGGAAGTGGAAAAACAGGCGGCGCGCTGCATGGATTGCGGTGTGCCCTACTGCCATGGCCCGACAGGCTGTCCGGTCCACAACCAGATTCCGGACTGGAACGACCTCGTCTACAATGGCGACTGGGACACGGCGATCCGCAATCTCCACTCGACCAACAATTTCCCGGAGTTCACCGGACGGGTGTGTCCCGCCCCTTGCGAGGAGGCCTGCACGCTCAACCTCGAGGACATTCCGGTCGCCATCAAGACCATCGAGCAGGCGCTGGCCGACAAGGCCTATGAGCTTGGCCACATCCGGCCATATCCGGCGGAAAAGAAGACGGGAAAGCGCGTGGCCATCATCGGTTCCGGCCCGGCCGGCATGGCGGCGGCCCAGCAGCTCGGCCGTGTCGGCCATGAGGTCCACGTTTACGAGCGCGAGAGCCGCCCCGGCGGGCTGATGCGCTTCGGCATCCCCGACTTCAAAATGGAGAAGCACTATATCGACCGGCGCGTCGAACAGATGCAGGGCGAGGGCGTGATCTTCCACTGTGGCGTCAATGTCGGCGTCGACGTGACGGTTGCCGATCTTCTGGCGCAGCACGATGCGGTTCTTTACTGCGGCGGCTCGGAGACGCCGCGTCCGGCCAATATCCCGGGCGACGATCTCGACGGCGTGCATGATGCGATGCCCTATCTCGTCCAGCAGAACAAGCGAGTTGGCGGCGAGGATATCCGGTCCGTGGCCTGGCCAGCCGAGCCCATCCTGGCCGGCGGCAAGCACGTCGTGGTGGTCGGCGGCGGCGACACGGCGTCGGACTGCGTCGGCACCGCGTTTCGCCAGGGCGCGGTGCGCGTCACCCAACTCGACATCCGTGCACAGCCGCCGGAAAAGGAAGACAAGCTGGTGGTCTGGCCTTATTGGGCGACCAAGATGCGCACCTCTTCCTCCCAAGCCGAGGGTGCGGAACGAGAATTCCAGGTGGCGACGCTTGAGTTCATCGGCGAAGATGGCCAGCTTACCGGCGTGCGCTGTTGCGAAGTGGATGAGCTGCGCAAGCCCATTGCCGGAACCGAATTCGTCATCCGCGCCGATCTCGCCTTCATCGCCATAGGCTTTGCCGGCCCCTTCCAGAACAGCGTGCTCAAGGAACTTGACGGAGTGCTTAAGACCGTCACCGACAGCCGGCGCTCGGCCAATGTGGCGGCAAACGATCGCGACTACAGGACCAGCATCGACCGGCTCTATGCGGCAGGCGATGTCCGGCGCGGCCAGTCGCTGGTGGTGTGGGCGATCCGCGAGGGAAGGCAGGCCGCGCGCTCCGTCGACGAGGCGTTGATGGGCTCAAGCGTGTTGCCGCGGTAGTTTGCTACCCGGAGCAGGCAATCATCAGCGATTGATTGTGGCGGTGGTTTCCGGCGTAGTTGGAGCTGCCGTCGTTGCCGGCGATGCGGTCCGGCGTGGCCATGAGAAATCGTCCGCCCGTCCGGGCGCCGCCTCGGGGGCAAGTCCATCGATCGTCAGCCGGTCGGTCGGCGAGCGCGCCGCGATGTCGGCGCTTGGGCGGGCGCCGAGCAGTTCCGTGCCGCCATCGAGCTCGGGATCGTTGAGCGAGATCGGCACGGTGCGATCAATCGGAGCCGGAACGCCTCCTCCGTCGGGTGCCAGTGCGGGCAGGGCGGCCGGCGCGGTTGCCGCAGCATTGGGAGAGGTCGTTTCGCCGAGCATCTTGTTCAGCGGCTTTTCGGCGTAGAAGGCGAGCTTGCGCTTGCCGGCGCGCGTGAGATTGATGCCGTCATCGGAACGCAGCCGCACCGGCTGACCGTTGATGTCGGGCCCGACGGTCACGAACGAGCCATTCTCGTCGACGAAACCATCCCACACATCGACGAACTCGCCCTGCACACTCTCGGCGGAGGTGCGGTAAACTTCGTTGAAGGCGAGCATGTCCGATGTCATCTTCGAGGACTTGAATGCCGGGATGCCGACCCAGAGGAGAGGCACCTTGTGCTGCCTGATCGCAGTGGCGAAGGCCTTGGTGCGCCGGTCGTATTCCTTGGTCCATTTGTCGGTTCTCGGAGCCTCGCTAGCGCCATCGACGCGCAACTGCTGGCGGTCGTTGGAGCCGAGCATGACCACTATCGCCGCCGGCTTTTCGGCTTCGATCAGCGGGCCGATTTCCTGCGGCCAGTTGTAGAAGTCCTCGCGCACCAGGCCCGAGGAACCATTTGACTTGTCGACAATGCGTATGCGCGGATTTTCGGCGTAGACGGCCGTCAGACCCTCCGCCAGCCCGCCGCCAAGAAAGTCGCCGACGACGAGAACGACCTTGGCGTCCGGCTGCTTTTCGACAACCGGGGCCTCGGGCTCGGCGCGCTGACGAGCGATAGCGGAGCCGCGCGATTTCACCGACTTCTTCGTCCGCGCCTTGGGACGGGCGGACCGTTGAACATCGGCCCGCGGTTCCAGGCGCTCCTGCTTGCGCGGCGCAAACAGCTTGCGCAGCGACCATGTGCGGATGCTGGATTCCTGCGCATAAGCGAGCGTCGGTGCGGCGATGGAAAAGCCGGACATGAGAACGGCCAGGCCGATGAGGAGCGCCGAAATCCAGCCCCGGAATGTCAGGCGCTTGACTGCCGGCAATTGACGCTCCGTTCCCAAGTGGTCCGATTGCGATGGCATCGCTCAACCGCTCAATTCGCTGGTCTCATGCAACCCCGACCGAAACCGGTTCCCACTTAGCCGGAATTGCTATCTTTTCCTGAGTGTGGACAGTACTTCCATGCTCGGATGTCCGTCCGGCGTCAAGCCGGCCTTGGCCTGGAAAGCCTTGATCGCAGCGCGTGAACCTTCGCCAATCTTGCCGTCGAGCTTGCCGTCATAATAACCATAGACCGAAAGCCGTTTCTGAAGCTCCTGCTTCTCCTCGAAGCTGAGCTTGGTGAACGGCCGGTTCCAGTCCTGCACAAGACCGCCATAGCCGGCGATCTCGTCTGCCAGCAGGCCGACGGCCAGCGCATATTTGTCGGCATTGTTGTAGCGCTTGAGGACGAAGAAGTTCCTGGTCATCAGGAAAGCGGGTCCGTTGCGGCCTTCCAGGGCTTTGAGTTCGGCCTTATCGGAGGGATGGCTGAACGGCTTGCCGCGCGCGCGGGTAACGCCCATCGCTTCCCACTTCGACAGCGCCATCGAGCCGCCCGGGAATTTTCGACCGGCCGGCAGCGTCACCTCATAGCCCCAGGTCTTGCCGGTCTGCCAACCATTCTTGCGCAGCAGATTGGCGGCGGTGGCGAGCGCATCGGGAACCGAGTTCCAGATATCACGCCGGCCGTTTCCGTCCATGTCGACCGCATAGGCCTGATAGCTGGTGGGAATGAACTGGGTGTGCCCCATTGCGCCGGCCCAGGAGCCGGTCAGATGGCTTTCATCGATGTCGCCGCGCTGCAGAATCTTCAGTGCCGCGATGAGCTGGGTGCGGGCGAATTTGGCGCGCCTCTTGTCGGCATAGGCAAGGGTCGCCAGCGAGCGCACGACGCTGCGCATCACCTTGTCTTTCTTGAGGATTTCGCCATAGTTGGATTCCATCGACCAGATAGCCAGCAGGATGTGGCGGTCGACGCCGAACCTGGCCTCGATGCGGTCGAGCCAAGGCTTCCACTGCCGCGCCATTGCGCGGCCTGTGGCTACCGACTGCTCATGTACGCGGTTGTCGAAATAATCCCATACGGGCGCGGTGAATTCGGGCTGGTAGCGCGCTTTCTCCAGAACCTCCGGATCGATCTCGCGCACGCCGCGAAAAGCACGGTCGAAGGTCGAGCGGGAAATGCCGCTCTGCGCCGCCGTTGCCCGGAACTGTCCCACCCAGTTCTGGAAGCCGGCATCGGCGAAAGCGGGAGCGGCCTGGAGGAAAACCGCCATCGACAGGCCAATGGCCGCGACGGCGCCTGCAAAACGTGTTGCGGACTTGCGAACGAGCATGCTTTCCTCCTTGTCCATCTGCGGAAGACTCATTCATCGCCGAACGCGGTTATCAATCAGTTTACCATAGACGGATCGCGGCCCAAAAATCGATGAAATTTGACAGAGCGGCGCTGCGGAGCGAATTCAACATTCTTCAATCTCGGCGTGAGAGTGTCGCGCCCGTCGTGGTCTCATGGGCATGTAGGTAGTCGTCAAATGAAAAAAGTGCGCAAGGCTGTCTTTCCCGTCGCGGGGCTCGGCACGCGGTTTCTCCCGGCAACCAAGTCGATCCCGAAGGAAATGCTGACGGTCGTCGACAGGCCCGTCATCCAATATGTCGTCGACGAAGCGCGCGAGGCGGGTATCGAGCACTTCATCTTCGTCACCGGCCGCAACAAGGCGGTCATCGAGGATCATTTCGATATCCAGTTCGAGCTCTACGATACGCTGGCGCAGCGCGGAAAGGACGATCAGCTTGCGCGATTGCAATGCCTGCAGCCGGCGCCCGGCCAAACCAGCTTCACCCGCCAGCAGGTGCCGCTCGGCCTCGGGCATGCGGTGTGGTGCGCGCGCGATCTGGTCGGCGACGAGCCGTTCGCGCTGCTTTTGCCAGACATGATCATGCAACTGGACAAAAGCTGCCTGAAAGGCATGGTCGAGCTTTACGGCGAGACCGGGAACAACATCGTCGCCGTCCAGGAATGCGATCCGGCCGAGACCCACAAATACGGCATTGTCGGGCGCGGCAGGGACGTCCATTGCGGCTTCGAGATCACCGGCATGGTCGAGAAGCCGAAGGCTGGCACCGCACCTTCCAATCTTTACCTCAACGGCCGCTACATATTGCAGCCTGAAATCTTCGGCATATTGGAAGGGCAGGAGCGCGGCGCAGGCAATGAGATCCAGCTCACCGACGCGATGCTGAAGCTCGGCAAGCAACAACCGTTCTACGGCTATCACTATACCGGCAGGACGTTCGACTGCGGCTCGCCGGAAGGTTTCATCGAGGCCAATGTGGCATTCTCGCTGTGGCGGCCGGACATGCACGCGCATATCGCCGCCATGCTGGAGAAGATGCTCGAGGATTTGAAGCCGATCGAGCGCCGCCAGGCGCCTCGCTGAGCTTCAGCGCTGTACCCTGAGACCGAGGAACGCACTGCTGGCGTCGTAGTCGCGGCCCGGCAGGTTGCTTCTTTGCTGTTCATGCCGCAGCCGACCGACCAGGCCGGCATAGCGGTTCAGCCACCAGGTCGCGCCGATTTCGGCGCTCAGCGTCAGGTCATGGCCGTTCGAGCTGGCATAGTCACGATATTGTGCGCCCAGCGCGGCGTTGCCGGTCAGATTGGCACGGATCAGACGTTCGACCGAAAGGCGGCCGGCATGCAGGATCGAGCCGCTTTCGCCTGGCGTGGTCGTGCCCTCGATGATGGTCGTGGCCGCCAGGTTGACGATGGTGCCGCGCTCCGGCGACCAGGAAAGATTCGCGCCGATGCTCGGGCCGTCGATCGGGTCGAGGCGATCGTCGTCGAAGCTCTCGCGAAGCCAGCCGGCAGAAAATTCGCCGGAGAATTTCTCGCCGAGGTCGAGTTCCACCCCGGCGCGGGCGCCAAGCCGATCGGACGAACGGGCAAAGCCGCTGCTGTCGATCTCCTGGTCGTAGAAACGGCGGCCGACCTCGAGCTCCACGAATGGGGCGAGTGCGGGCGAAATCTCGTATCCGCCGCGCAGCGCAAGCGTCGCCAAGGTCGAATCGCGCTCCTTCTGCGAAAGCACCCCGCCGGTGGAGAGTTCGGCATCGCCGAACATGTCATGCTCCACTCTGCCGGCAATGCCGAAGCGCGCCTTGCCGACATCCTTCTCCACGCCAAGGCTGCCGCCGAACGTCTGGCGGATCGGCTGCGACACTGTCCCGGCAATAAACACGGGCGAGGAGGCTGACTCCGGCCGCCGCAGATAGAAGAGCTCGCCGCGTGCCCGCAAATCGTCGCGGAGATCGAGATCAAGGCTGGCGTCGATGCCGGCTTCGGTTTCCTTGATTTCTTCGCCCGAGAGTGTTTTGCGGAAGGTTCCGTAGGCGTCGAGCGCCGCCGAATGCCGGCTCCAATCGGACACCGCGTTGAGACGCAATGTCGTTTCAGAAAGGATTGCATCCGATCCATCGGTGCTCGAACTGGCGTTGGTGGTGGCGGTGACGCCCTGTTCGAGCGAAGGACGCAGCACGAAGGTGCCGGCGCGGATCCCTACAGCCGAAAACGGATTTTCGTCGCGCGCTCGCTCAAGGTCCTCGATGCTTCGAACGCGGGCAGCACCCTCGTCGAGCGGAAAATCCTGCTGCGCATCGATCGTCTGCGCGCGAAGCGTGCCGGTCGCCACATCATCGAGCGGCTCGGCCGCGGTGTTGTCGATCGCCGTTTCTTCGTCGGGCTCGGGCTGCGTTCCGCCCGTCCGCGCCTCGCGGCGCTCCCGCGCAGTGGAAGGTGCCGCCGAGCTGCGCAGCGTTTCGCCGGCAAACGGGTCCGTTTGGGCGTCGGCAGCGGCCGTATCGGGAACGGCTCCGGGGCTCTGCGGACTGTATGGCACTGCCGTGCCTTGTGAGGGCGCTGCAGGCGTTAGCCTGTTTGCCAGCGTGTTGCCGCGCAGCGGTGCTTCCTCAACGGGTCCGCGCAGCGGGCCAAGGCTTTGTCCTTGAGCCGGGAGTGCCCACAGCAATGCGCTCGCTGCAACCGCCGACCAAATCGAGGTCCGCAGCGCATTCAGCGTCCAGCATCGCTTTTGGTCTGTTGGCCCCCGAGACATCGTCACCTGACTGCATTGAAGGCGCTCGGCGCCATGCTTACCGAACCGTAAATCGCGATGGTTAACGGAGGGTTGAAAACGCGCCTGCCAGCAATGAAGGCAGGGCGATAATATTGGACAGCCGCCCTGCAACGCGCTAATCGCATCGCCATGCATGTGCAAACATCAAGAAGCCGGACCGACAGCAAGGCAGCGATCGCCTCGGCGATGCGCACCGTAACGACCGAGCAGGCTGGCATTCAAGCACTGGCCGATGCACTCGAAAACGGGCTCTCGGAGCCGTTCGCGGAGGCAGTGGAACTGTTGGCCGGCATTGCCGGCCGCGTCATCGTCACCGGCGTCGGCAAAAGCGGCCATATCGGCTCGAAGATCGCCGCCACGCTTGCTTCCACCGGCACGCCGGCTTTTTTCGTCCACCCGTCCGAGGCCAATCACGGCGATCTCGGCATGATTGCGCGAGACGATGCGATCATCGCCCTGTCGTGGTCCGGTGAAACGGTGGAACTCAAGGGCATTGTCGCCTATGCGCGGCGCTTCGCCATCCCGCTGATCGCGCTGACTTCCGGTGAAAATTCCGCGCTTGCGCGCGAGGCCGATATAGTTCTGGTGCTGCCGCGTGTGTCGGAAGCCTGCCCGCATGGCCTGGCCCCCACCACCTCGACGCTGCTGCAGATGGTGATCGGGGATGCGCTGGCGGTCGCGCTGCTTGAAGCGCGAGGCTTCACCGCCGACCATTTCCGCACCTTCCATCCTGGCGGCAGGCTCGGGGCCAACCTCACCCGGCTTGCCGAGATCATGCATTCGGGCGAGGCGGTGCCGGTGGTGCCGCTCGGCACCAGCATGCCGCGCGCCGTTACCGTTCTATCGAAAAAGCGCTTCGGCTGCGTCTGCGTGGTCGATGCGGCAGGAAAGCTTGCCGGCATCGTCACCGATGGCGACCTTGCGCGCAATCTCGACCGCAATCTTGGCGAGCTGGCAGTGGAAGACGTGATGACGCGCTCGCCGAAGACGGTGAAGCCGCAGATGCTGGCCAGTGCTGCGATCGCCATATTGAACGAGCACAATATCAGCGCGCTGGTGGTCGTCGAGGACGAGCGCCCCGTCGGCGTGGTGCATTTCCACGATCTGCTGCGTATCGGGGTGGCGTAAACCTCTACTCCGCTTCAACGACGAGTTCGGAATTCTCGACCGATACGACCCGGACGCGGGTGCCGGTCGGCAGATCCGGTCCGGAGACGCGCCAAAGCGTGTCGCCTAGCCGGATGCGGCCGCGTCCCTCGCGGATCGGCTCGGTCAGCGTCGCGGTCCTGCCAATCAGTTGCTCGCTGCGGCGATTGAGCAGCGGCTGGTCGGTCTTGCCGTTTCGGCCGCCCATGACCCTGTTTCCGGCATAGGCTGAAATCAACGACAGAAGCAGGAAAACCAGGACCTGCGCCTGCCAGATCCATGCGCCGACGTCCCATATCAGCAGCGAAATCGCGCCGGTAACCAGTGCCGCGATGCCGATCCACAGCAGGAAAACGCCGGGAATAACGATCTCCAGCGCCAGAAGCACGAAGCCAAGGACCATCCAGTTCCACGGTCCGAGTTCGAAGAAAATGCGCTCCAGCATCCGGTTTGCGCCTCAGTTCTGGTCTGGCGTGCGCACGCTTGGCGGACGTGAGGACGGACGCCGCGCGCCGTTTGCGCCGTCGCCCTGAAAAACTTCCTGGGCAATCGCACCGATGCCGCCGAGCGAGCCGATCAGCGAAGATGCTTCCAGCGGCATCAGCACCACCTTGTTGTTGCTCGACGAGCCGATCTTGGCCAGCGCGTCGGTGTATTTCTGGGCCACGAAATAGTTGATCGCCTGCACGTCGCCCTTGGCGATGGCCTCGGAGACGACCTGGGTGGCGCGCGCCTCCGCCTCGGCTGCGCGCTCGCGCGCTTCGGCGTCGCGGAAGGCGGCTTCCCTGCGGCCTTCGGCTTCGAGCACCTGCGCCTGTTTGAGGCCTTCGGCCTCCAATATCTGCGCGCGCTTGTTGCGCTCGGCCATCATCTGACGAGCCATCGATTCGACCAGATTGGCCGGCGGGTTGATGTCCTTGATCTCGACGCGCGTCATCTTGATGCCCCAGGGCTGGGCGGCTTCGTCGACGATGCGCAGCAGCCGCTCATTGATCGTGTCGCGATTGGAGAGCAGTTCGTCGAGGTCCATCGATCCCATGACGGAGCGGATATTGGTCATCGTCAGGTTCAGAATAGCGTTCTGCAGGCCCGAGACCTGATAAGCGGCCTGCGGTGCGTTGAGCACCTGATAGAAGGCGACGCCGTCGACGGCGACGATGGCGTTGTCGCGGGTGATGACCTCCTGCGTCGGCACGTCGAGCACCTGCTCCATCATGTTCATCTTGGCGCCGACGCGGTCGATGAACGGAATGATCAGGTTCAGGCCGGGGCTCAGCGTCCTTGTGTAGCGGCCGAAGCGTTCGACGGTGTAATTGTAACCTTGGGGAACCGTCTTGATGCCGGTGACCAGCACCAGCAACACCAGAATGACGAGAACGGGGATGATGATGTCCAGACCGGTGAACGGCATTCAGGGCTCCCTCATTTGACCGCGCAAAGGCGCGCGGAGCGCCTCTTTGCGATGATCTCTTAGCGCATAACCCTGGACATCGGAATCGTTTTCGGACGGATTGGGCGTAGATTCAAGGTCTTACGCGGTTTCGGGAGACTGGACCCAGCCGGACAATTCGCGCCGGACCAGGTTTTCGATGACGGCCATGCCTTCGGCGCTGTCATTGAGGCACGGGATATGCGAAAAGTTTTTCCCGCCCGCATCGAGGAATATGCCCGCGACTTCCTGCGCGATTTCCTCCAGCGTCTCGATGCAGTCCGCGGCAAAACCCGGATTGACGATGGCGATCGATTTCACACCCTCATGGGCCAGCCGTTCCACTGTCTTGTCGGTGTAGGGCTTCACCCATTCCTCTCGACCGAACAGGGACTGGAATGAGGTGATCAGCTTTTTCTCGTCCCAGCCCAGCCGCTCGCGCAAGAGCCGCGTGGTCTCAAAACACTGCGAAGGATAGGGGTCGCCTTTCTCGGCATAGGACTTCGGGATGCCATGATAGGAGGCGATGACGACCTCCGGCTCGAAATCGAGCGTCGCCAGGTGATTTTCGATCGAGCGGGCGAGCGCCTCGATATAGACCGGCTCGTCGTAATAGGCAGGCGCGCTGCGCAAAGCCGGCATGAAGCGCATCTTCATCAGCGCTTCGAAAAGCTTGTCGTTGGCGGTCGCCGTCGTGGTCGCCGAATATTGCGGATAAAGCGGCAGCATCAGCAGTCGCGTGCAGCCCTGATCGACCAATCTGCGCGCCACGCTTTCGGTGGAAGGATTTCCGTAGCGCATCGCCCAGTCGACGACGACGTTCGGCAGGTCGGACAAAGCCTCGGCCAGCTTGTCGCCCTGAGAGCGCGTCAGCGTCAGGAGCGGCGATTCGTTGCGCTCCCGGTTCCAGATCTTCTCGTAGTTTGCGCCGGACTTCGACGGCCGTGTGTTGAGGATGATGCCATATAGAATCGGGTACCAGGTGATCCGCGACTTCTCGATAACGCGCCGGTCCGACAAGAATTCGCGCAGATAGCGCCACATCGGTGCAAAAGCGGTGCCGTCGGGCGTGCCGAGATTGACGAGCAGCACGCCGATTTTTTCCGGCTTGGTGACCGGGCTTGCAGTTTGGCGTTCGGATTTGGCTGGTTCGGTCGTCAGATTCATATAGGCGTTTCTCCCGCGCACGACCGAACTTAGTGGCCGGGCGGGGGAATTCCAATGCAACGAGTGGCCGCAGGCGAGATGCCGCGGTCACCCGCTTCTGAGCGTGGTTTCAGTTCGCCGGCGGAATGGTCAGCGTCGCGCCGACCGGCAGGCGTTTCGGCGCATAGGCGGCGTTGGCGTCCGCAATCATTCTCCACTTGCCGCCGTCGCCATAGGTCGCCTCGGCAATATCCCAGTAGGTATCGCCGGCCGCAATGACATGGCTGCCGGCGGTCGCCGCTTTGGCCTCGCCGTTCATTTTGGGCTCGGCCGCCGGTTCTTCCGTCCTTGCCGTTGCTCCGGCCGTGAGTTCGGTAATGCGGCCATCGAGCTTCGGCGTATAGGGGCGATGCGCGGCCAGATAATCGGCGACGACCTGCTCGAGGCTGGGACCGAAATCATAGGCCTTCTCGGCCTTGTCAGCGAAAATCGTGTAGCCGTCGCCACCGCCACGGACGAAATTGTTGGTCGCCACGCCATAGAGCTTGTCCGGGTCGATAGGCTTCCACGCGCCGCCGTCCATCACTTCGATCGACTTCAGCCGCCCCTCGTTCGGCGGGACGGATTTGTCGAAGGAATATTTGAGGCCGGCCACCTGCGGAAACTTGCCCTTGCCTTCCTCGATTTCGCTCAGCCCCGCTTCGATTGAAGCCGAAATGTCCTTGCCTGAAAGCTGGAAGGTTGCCAGCGTGTTCTGGAACGGCAGCACGGTCAGCACCTCGCCCATCGTCACCGTGCCGGCGTCGATCGAAGCACGGATGCCGCCGCCATTCTGCAAGGCGATCTCGATTCCCTGATCCTTCACGCGCTCGAGAATGGCGTCAGAGATGAGATTGCCCATCTCGCACTCGCGTGCGCGGCAGCTTTCGCGGCTGCCGTCAACGGCGGCGGTCGTCTCGGAAACTTCCTTGTTCTTCAGCTCCTCGATCGGCGCGCCGAGCTCCTTGATGCGGGCCAGCACCGCCTGGTCCGGCTCGATCGACTTGTCGAGATAGAGCGGATCGCCGCTTGCCTCCTTCACCACACCGCCGTCGTCGAACACGACCTTGAACTCGCCGAGATATTTCGAATAGGAGGCGGCCTGCGTCACCGGCACCTTGTAGCCGTCCGGATTGTCGATCATCGTCGGATAGGGGCCTTCGGCCTTGGCGTCGGTGTTGGACAGCAGCGAATGCGAATGTCCACCGACGACCACGTCGACACCGGGAATTTTCGCGATCATCTCCTTGTCGCGCGGATAGCCGACATGGGTGAGCGCGATGACCTTGTTGACGCCCTCAGCCTTCAGCTTTTCGACCTCGGCGGTGATTGTCTTTACATCGTCCTCGATGGTGATGTTCGGTCCGGGCGAGGCGACTTCCGGCGTGTCCGCGGTGACGGCGCCGACGATGCAGATCTTCTGGCCGCCCACTTCAAGCACGACCGAGGGCTTGATGCGGTTGCCGACCTTCGATTGCGCGCTCGCCTTGACGTTGGCTGAGAGCACCGGAAACCCGATGACGTCGAGAAACGGCGCCAGCGCATCCTCGCCGTCGTCGAATTCATGGTTGCCGACGGTCATGGCGTCGAACTTCATCAGGTTCAGGAACTCCGCTTCCGCAGCCCCCTTGTAGGTGGCGTAGAACAGCGAGCCCTGGAAATTGTCGCCGCCGTTGAGCAGCAGCACGTTCTGGCCCTCCAGCGCCTTGCGACGCTGGTCGATCGCCGTCTTTAGCCTTGCGGCGCCGCCGATGCACTCGCCCTTGCTTTCCTCCTCTGTCGAGCAGGTCGATTCGTATTTGTTGTTGGACTCGATGCGGCTATGCCAATCGTTGATGTGCAGGATGTGCAGCGTGTAGTCGGCAAATGAGGGCGTGGAAGAAAGGGCGAAGGCCGATACCGACAGTGCGGCGAACGCAGCTAGTCTCGTCATGTCTGATCTCCCAATGATCTTGCGGGAGGAGCGTAGCGTCCGCCCTTGACCGTCGTGCTACATGGCGTCCGCGCCATTGTTCACACCCGGTCCGGGAGGATGCAAGCGGAATCGGGCAGGCGGCTACTTCGAGTAGTCGCGCTCGTCGGCGATGATCCTGCCGTCGTTGGGCAGCGAGCCGGGGGCGACGATCTCCACCTGGCCGCCAAGCTTGGTGACATCGCGCAGGGAAGCCTCCAATGCCGCCTTGTCCAAGGCGCTGTCCGGTTTTGGCTGGACCTGGAGCACCATTGCATCGCGGTCGCCGTCGCGGGTAACGACAAGCCTTGCCTTGGCGATTTCGGGATGGCGTCCGACGATCTCAGCGATCTGCTTGGGATCGACGAACATGCCCTTGACCTTGGTGCGCTGGTCTGCGCGGCCCATCCAGCCGCCGATGCGCATATTGGTGCGGCCGCAGGGCGACACGCCCGGCAGCGTGGCGGAAAGATCGCCAGTGCCGAACCTGACCAGCGGATAGGCGGCGTTAAAACCGGTCACCACCAGTTCGCCGACCTCGCCTTCCGCCACCGGATCGCCGGTTCCGGGGCGCACGATCTCGACGATCACATGTTCATTGACCAGCATGCCCGGATTGGCCGTTCCGTCGGCGGCTGCACTCTCATAGGCGATCACGCCGAATTCGGCCGTGGCATAACATTGGAAAATATCGATGCCGCGCTCCCGGTACTCGGCGCGAAGTGATGGGAACAAGGCACCGCCGGAGACGAGGCCGCGCCGGAAGGAGGACAAATCCTTGCCCGTCTCGGCCGCCCTGTCGAGTATCAGCTTGAGGAAATCAGGCGTTCCGCAATAGACGTTCGGCCTCAGCGCGGCGGCTGCCTCGACCTGCATGTCGGTGTTGCCGGTGCCGGCGGGAAAAACCGTGCAGCCGAGCGCCCGCGCGCCCGCGTCGAGCATGAAGCCGCCGGGCGTCATGTGATAGGAAAATGCGTTGTGAACCACATCGCCGGCGCGAATGCCGGCAGCGAAAAAGGCCCGTGCCGCGGATGCCGGATCGGCGCCGAGCCCTTGCGGTTCCCACAATGGTCCGGGCGACAGGAAAATATGGTTGCCGGCAAGTGCCGCCGGATCGGCAAAGCCGCCGAGCGGCGGCTCCGCGGCCTGAAACTCCATCAATTCGGGCTTTCGCAGAACCGGCAACCTGGCCAGCGAAGCCCGATCGGTGACCTTTGACACGTCAATGCCGGAAAGCCAGCGGGCGAGGCCAGGCACTTTGGCCATCGCATGTTCCAGAAAGCCGGGGAGCGCGGAAAAAAGCGCCTGCTCCCGGTCTGCGGGGTCGCGGGTTTCGGCCTGGTCGAAAAAGGCGTTCATCGCCGTCTGCCCACTTTGGCCGGCTGTCGGTTCGCCGTGTCAGCCGACCGCTGGACTTCGTGTCAGCACGAATTGCTGGCCGCTGGCACTGGTGCAATTGAGCTGATTGGGGGAGACCAGAAGGCAGTTAACGTTGCTTGTTGTCTGGCGAACGAGCGAATTCATAGTGATTTCTACATTGCGTGCATCAATCATACGATAGCTGCCGTCAGCCAGTTTCTGGTTGGTGTCCGTTGTGCGCGTTTCAAATACGCCGCCGCTGAAATTCGATCGGATGCCATTCGGGTCAAACCAATTGCCTTCCACACCCCTTGGGGTAGCCGCCGCAATCGGGCCACCGCCGCCGGGGCCGGCGCTCATGCAACCGGCGATGGTGGCCGCCGCCGCCAGCACCGCCGCAGCCGAAAACATTTTGCGCGCAATCATCATGGTCAAATCCTCTCCTGGAGCCGCTCATGCCGACGGATCGGAGTAAGGCTCTGTGTCTCTAAGCAGGATCCGCCTGTTGGCAGTCTGCCTTGGTCCGCCTCACCTCAATCACCCCATTTGCGAATGATTGCAAGGAATTGCTGACCTCAAGACCTCATCCATCCGGCTTAACGGACCAGTATGTTACGGAACTGCCACGGATCCTTGACGTCGACATCTTCTTCGAAAAGACCGGGGCGTCCTTCAAGCGGGGTCCAGTCCGTATAATAGCCTTTCACCGGGCCGAGATAAGGCAATTGCACTTCCTGGCAGCGCTTGAAATCCATTTCGTCGGCTTCCACAATTCCCGCTTGCGGGTTCTCCAGCGCCCACACCATGCCGGCAAGAACCGCCGACGTCACCTGCAGTCCGGTGGCATTCTGGTAAGGCGCGAGTTGCCTCGCTTCCTCCAGGGTCAGCTGCGATCCGAACCAATAGGCGTTGCGGGCGTGACCATAGAGCAGCACGCCGAGTTCGTCGGCGCCGTCGACCAGTTCGTTCTCGTCCAGCACGTGCTGCACCGGCTGCGCCTTGCCGGCAGCGCCGAACATCTCGTGCATGGAAAGCACGGCGTCGTTGCAGGGATGATAAGCGTAGTGACAGGTCGGGCGATAGGAAACCTTGCCCTTCTTGTCGCGAACCGTGAAGAAATCGGCAATCGAAATCGCTTCGTTGTGGGTCACCAGGAAGCCATATTGAGGGCCTGGGGTCGGGCACCAGCTGCGCACGCGCGTGTTGGCGCCCGGCTGTTCCAGATAGATCGCGGCCTTGGAGCCCTTCTTCTGCTCTTTGGCGTTTTTAGGCATCCATTTCTCATGGGTGCCCCAGCCGAGTTCGGCGGGCTGGAGGCCTTCGGCGATGAAGCCCTCGACCGACCAGGTGTTCCAGAACACGTTCATCGGCTTCGGCTTCTTGGTCAGTTGCGTATCGCGCTCGGCGATGTGGATGCCCTTGACGCCGGCATTCTTCATCAGTTTTGCCCAGCCTTCGCGGTCTTCGGTTTCCGGCACTGAAAAATCGACGCCGAGATCGCCGGCAAGATTGACCAGCGCCTGTTTGACCAGCCACGACACCATGCCGGGATTGGCGCCACAGGTGGAAACCGCGGTGGTGCCGCCGGGATGTTTGCGCTTTTCGGCAAGCAGCGTTTCGCGCAATGCATAGTTGGTGCGTTGCGAATTGTCGGCCTGATCGTCGAAATAGAAGCCGAGCCACGGCTCGATGACGGTGTCGATATAGAGCACGCCGAGCTTGCGGCAGAGCCGCATCAGATCGACCGAGGAGGTGTCGACGGAAAGGTTGACGCAAAAGCCCTGGCCGCCGCCCTTGGTGAGAAGTGGCGTCAGCAGCTCCTTGTAGTTTTCCTTCGTCACCGCTTCCTGAAGGAAGGCGATGCCGCGCTCATCTGCCAGGCGCCTGTCGGCGTCGCGCGGGTCGATGATCGTCATCCGCGATTTGTCGAACTTGAAATGGCGTTCGATGAGAGGAAGCGTGCCCCGGCCGATCGACCCGAAGCCGATCATCACGACAGGGCCGGTTATCTCCCCGTAAACGGGCCATTTCTGTTTCGCCATCTTCGAGGAAGCTCCAGTTCACGACGATTCGCGCAGGATTGCACGCAGCAGGCGAAACGCCAGATCACAATTTAACGTCACAATAAAGCGGATTCGCCAACTCAGCGCGGTTTACCCCAGCCGTGCGGTGATGAGCCCTCGCAGTGAATTGCCGACAAAGAGCGCCCGCGCCTGGCGCAGATCGCTCGGCGTCAGCACCGCTTCCACGGCCTTGCCTTCATCGAGCAGTTCGGCGCGTAGCACGCCTGCCAGCAGCCCGCAGCCGAGCGGCGGCGTCAGCAGGCGGGTGTCGCCAAAATCCGCGAAGATCGTCGTGATCGTTCCCTCGCAAATCTCGCCATTGTGGTTGCGCAGGATCACCTCGTCGGCGATCTCACGCGGGAATTCCGCGCGCGCGGCCTCATAGGCCTGCCGCCTTGTCGTCTTGTGGCGAAGCAGCGGGTCGGCGGCGTCGAGTCGCGTGCTGGCGATGCCAAGCGTCCAGACGGTGTCGGCTGCGAGTGGGGAAAACGCCTGCGTGGTGACGTCTGTCGTGCCGGTTGCGTCCAGCGTGAGGCGCACCCGCAATGCGCTGTCACCGAGGGCAACAGCATCGAGCGCGCGCTGCGCCTGCATTTCGGAATAGGCGAAGCCGAGTTCACGCGCCGATGCGGCAAGCCGTGCCAGATGCCGCTCCAGCCGCACGAAGCCGCCGGATGGTTCCCAGCGCAGCGTTTCAATCAGCTCGAAGTCGGCAGTGTCCCTGTCGCGAACCGGGCCTTGAGCAGACATTCGGCATATTCCTCTTCAGCGGTGGAATCGAAGACCACGCCGCCGCCGACATTGTAGATGGCCTCGCCGTCCGGATGCAGCGAGATGGTGCGGATCGCCACCGAAAAGCGCATGGGCCCGCCGGGCGCGATCCAGCCGATGGCGCCGCAATAGGCGTCACGCGGTGTGCCTTCCAGATCGTGCAGGATCTCCATCGCGCGGATTTTCGGCGCGCCGGTGATCGACCCGCAGGGAAACAGTGCCGCAAAGATCCTGGCGATCGGCAGATCCGGCAGCAGCTTGGCGCGGACCCGGCTGACCATCTGGTGAACCGTCGGATAGGTCTCGATGCGGAACAGTTCCGGCACGTCGAGGCTGCCCACTTCGCTGATCAACGAGATGTCATTGCGCAGCAGATCGACGATCATGCGGTTTTCCGCCTGGTTCTTCGGGTCGTTGCGCAGAAAGTCCTGTTGGGCTCTGTCTTCCTCAGGTGTTGCGCCGCGTGGCGCCGTGCCCTTCATCGGGTGGGTCTCGATCCAGCCCTGGTCGTCTACTTCGAAGAAAAGTTCCGGCGAGCGTGACAGGATCACGGGGCTGCCGAGCGACACCAGCGCGCCATATTTCACTGGCTGGCGCTCCGTCAGCGCGTCGAAAGCGGCGAGCGGATCGCCGGACCAACTGGCGTGTATCGGGAACGTCAGATTACCCTGATAGCAGTCGCCCGCGCGCAGATGCCGGTGCAGCCGTGAAAAGCGCTTCTCATAGTCCTCGAACTTCCAGGTGGCGCGCGCGTCGAAGATCGGCCCGTTGGTGGCCGGCTGGCGAAACGGCGCCAAGTCGTTTTCCGAGGGGCCATCGAAAACGCCGAGGCAAACCAGCGGCGCGCGCCGTCCCTCGGGCAGGATCGGGCGCAGCTTCGGCTCGAGCAGGTAGCCGGCTTCATAAGAGAAATACCCGGCAAGCCATTTGCCCGCTTCGTGCGCGGCCTGTGCGGCGTCAAGGGCTGCGAAGAAATCGGCTGCGCTATCGGCGACTATGATTTCGCGCGGCCGGTCGAACAGCAGTTCATGGCCGGCAGGGTCGTCTCGAAACAGGACGAACGGTGAGGCTGGCATCGCGCTCTAGACCTTTGAAAAATATATCCGTCTCAGTCCAGAGCTTCGAGCTCGTCGATGAGATTGCTGATGACGGCAAGTCCGATCTGCCAGAACGCCGGATCCGAGGCATCCAGCCCGAACGGCTTCAGCAGTTCGGAGTGATGCTTGGTGCCGCCGGCGCGCAGCATGTCGAAATACTTCTCCTGAAAGCCGCGTTCCGCGTTCTGGTAGACCGCGTAAAGCGAATTCACCAGGCAGTCGCCGAAGGCATAGGCGTAGACGTAGAACGGTGAGTGGATGAAGTGCGGGATATAGGTCCAGAATGTCTCGTAGCCATCCTGAAGGCCAATCGCAGGTCCGAGGCTTTCTGCCTGTACTTCCAACCAGAATTGGCCGATCCGGTCGGCGGTCAGTTCGCCGTTGCGACGCTCGGCATGCACCTTGCGCTCGAATTCGTAGAAGGCGATTTGGCGCACGACCGTGTTGATCATGTCCTCGACCTTCTGCGCGAGCATGGCCTTGCGTTCGCGCCGGTCCCTGGTCTGTTCAAGGAGAGAGCGGAAGGTCAGCATCTCGCCGAACACCGATGCGGTCTCGGCCAGCGTCAGCGGGGTAGAGGCCATCAGCGCTCCCTGGCCGCCGGCCAGCACCTGATGCACGCCGTGGCCCAACTCGTGCGCCAGCGTCATCACATCACGCGGCTTGCCCATATAGTTCAGAAGCACATAGGGGTGCGCCGCCGGCACGGTCGGGTGTGCGAAGGCGCCCGGCGCCTTGCCCGGCCGCGCCGGTGCGTCGATCCATCGCTTGTCGAAGAATTTGCGCGCGATATCGGCCATGTCGGGCGAAAAGCGATGATAGGCCGAGAGCACCGTGTTTTTCGCCTCGTCCCAGCGGATCGTCGCCTGCGGGGTTTCGGGCAGTGGGGCGTTGCGGTCCCAATGGTTCATCTGCTCCATGCCGAGCCAGCGTGCCTTCATCGCGTAATAGCGGTGCGAGAGGCGCGGATAGGCATCGCGAACGGCGCTGGCGAGCGCATCGACTACGGGGCGCTCGACGCGGTTGGCGAGATGGCGTGAATCGGCGATGTCGTCGAAGCCGCGCCAGCGGTCGGAGATTTCCTTGTCCTTGGCGAGCGTATTGGTGATCAGCGTGAAAGTGCGAAGGTTCTTCCTGAAGGTCCGGGCCAATGCCTCGGAGGCCTTGCGCCGCACGTTGCCATCGGCGTCCTGCAGGTGGTTGAGGGTGAGTTCAAGCGTCAGTTCCTCGCCGTCGACCTCGAAGCGCAGATCGGCCATCGTCTCGTCGAACAGGCGGTTCCAGGCACCGCGCCCGGTGATCGACTTCTCGTGGAATAGCTGCTCGATGCGGTCTTCGAGCTGGTAGGGCTTGTCCTTGCGCAGGTCGAGCACCCATGGCCGATAGTGACCGAAACCGGCGTCCTTCTCCAGCGCGTCCATGATGTCGGCGTCGTCGACCAGGTTAAGCTCGAGCGCGAAGAACAAGAGATGCGCGCTGGCATCCGTCATCTTTTCCTGAATGTCGCCATAGAGCTTTGCGCGCTGCGGATCGGCGGTGTTGCCGGCATAGACCAGCCCTGCATAAGACGCGATGCGGCCGATCAACTCTTCGATCGCCTCATAGGCGCGGAGTGCTTCGCCGAGCCGACCTTCAGCGCCTTTTTTCGCTTCGGCGGCGAGCGTGCCCTTCCAGCGCTCCTCGAAAGCAATCGCTTCCTCGGCCGCTCTTTCCAGGTCGCGCTTCAACTCGGGCGCTTCCATGCCGGAATAAAGGTCGCTCAGATCCCACTCAGGCAGTTCGCCCAGGTCACGCAGGGCCTGGCTTGAAGCCAGCGGAGCGGCATTCTGCTGCCGGAGGATGCGCATCGCGTTGTCTTCCAATGTCTGAACCTTTCAGGCCGGAACGAAAAAGCCGGTGCGCCTAAAGACTTCGTTCACCGGCTTTTTTGAAGCCTTATTTAGAACCCTGTGCCAGTCTGATCCAGACGGCAATCAAGCTCTCTACCGAGATTCTCAAGAATATTCATGTCTTCTTGCATTCTCATAGTCGATGACGATCCGGTACAGCGCCGGCTGCTGGACGCGATCGTCACGAAAATCGGCCATGAGACGCTTGTCGCGGAAAATGGCGAGGCGGCGCTGCGCCTGCTCGAAAGCGGCGATGCGCGCGGCATATCGGCGGTCATTCTCGATCTCGTCATGCCCGGGTTGGATGGGCTCGGCGTTCTCGGCGCCATGCGCGAGCGCGGCATCTCATTGCCGGTGATCGTCCAGACCGCGCAGGGCGGTATCGAGACTGTGGTTTCGGCCATGCGGCAAGGCGCGTTCGACTTCGTCGTCAAGCCTGCCTCTCCCGAGCGGCTGCGCACCGCAATCGCCAACGCCTTGAAGGTCGAGGCGGCGGGCAGGCCAGAACGCACCGCGCGCTCGGGCGGCGTGCTGACGTTCAAGGACATGGTGACGAAAAGCCCGGCGATGGAGCGGGTCATCCGCCTTGGGCAGAAGGCGGCGGCCTCGAACATTCCGATCCTCATCGAAGGCGAGTCCGGCGTCGGCAAGGAACTCGTCGCCAGAGCCATCCAGGGCGTAAGCCCTCGTCGCTCGAAGCCGTTCGTGACCGTTAATTGCGGCGCGATACCCGAAAACCTGGTCGAAAGCATTCTTTTCGGCCACGAAAAGGGGTCTTTTACCGGCGCGACCGAGAAGCATGCCGGCAAGTTCGTGGAAGCGCACACCGGCACGCTGTTCCTCGACGAGATCGGCGATCTGCCGCTCGACGTGCAGGTCAAACTGCTGCGCGCGGTGCAGGAAGGGGAGGTCGATCCGGTCGGCGGGCGCTCGACCGTGAAGGTCGACATCAGGCTGATCTCGGCCACGCACCGCAACCTGCTGCAACAGGTGAAGGATGGAAAATTCCGCGAGGACCTGTTCTACCGGCTGAATGTCTATCCGATCTTCGTGCCGCCGTTGCGTGACCGGCGCGAGGACATTCCCTATCTGGTGCGCCATTTCATGGCGCGCGTCACGCCGAGCGGCTCGCGCGGCAGGCTGATCGACATTTCGGCCAGGGCGTTGAACCTGCTCCAGGCCTATGACTGGCCGGGCAACATCAGGCAGCTTGAGAACGCGGTATTCCGGGCTTCGGTGCTGTGCGAAGGCGACATGCTGACCGAGGAGGAGTTTCCGCAGATACGAGCCCAGGTTGAAGGCGTCGCGGCGCTGGACCGGAGTTCAAGCCAGGCACCCGCGCTTTCGCCCGCGCCGGCAGTGGAAATGCCGAGGGGTGCGGCGGAAGCCGTCTCCGCCCCCCCGATGCTGTTCGGCATCCTCAAGGCGCTCGACGATCGCGGTAACATGCGCTCGCTGGCCGAAGTGGAAATGGACATGATCAAGATGGCCATCAGCCACTACAACGGCCAGATGAGCGAGGTCGCTCGCAGGCTCGGCATCGGCCGCTCGACGCTTTACCGGAAGCTGAAGGAATACGGCATCGATCCCGAAACCGGCCGGGCCGAGCGCATGGAACTGTCCTGAGCCTGAGTGAAGCACATCCGAATTGATGCGTGCGAAACCGAACGCATGACAATTCTTAACAAGCGCCACGCAAGCCACAGCTTATATACGCGCGGTTTACCAAGAACGCGGCTACGCTTTTTTGCCGGGATATCGCCACGGTGTTACCGCAATTCAACTTCAATAAGCAGTGATTAACCATTAGGATCGATATTCGGACCTCACATCCACCGTCCGCGACTCATGCCCGGGGACAAACGGCAGTCTTGTAAGGCCTTCGATTTGATTAGTATCGAGCGACCCATAAACCGGCGAGAACTCGACATGTCCGGCTGGCAGCGCATGCTGGCGGCAGTGATGATCGCCCTCGGTTTTCTCACTGTAGCGTCGTCGGCGGCAAAGGCCGAGACCAGGACGCTCAAGCTCTACTTCATCCACACCAAGGAGAAGGCGGAGATCACCTTCAAGCGTAACGGCCGCTACGATCAGTCCGGCCTGCGCCAGATCAACCGGTTCCTGCGCGACTGGCGCCGCAACGAGCCGACCAAGATGGATCCGCATCTTCTCGACCTGGTCTGGGAGACGTATCGCGCCGTCGGGGCTCGCGATTACATCCACGTCGTGTCCGCCTATCGCTCCCCAGCGACCAATTCGATGCTGCGCGGCCGCAGCAAGGGTGTCGCCAAGAAAAGCCAGCACATGCTCGGCAAGGCGATGGATTTCTATATACCGGGCGTTTCGCTGAGGACGTTGCGCAATACGGCCCTGAAGATGCAGGGCGGCGGCGTCGGTTATTATCCGCGCTCGGGTTCACCCTTCGTGCATCTGGATGTGGGCAATGTGCGCCATTGGCCGCGCATGAGCCGCAAGGAACTGGTTGCGGTCTTCCCGAACGGCAAGACGCTGCATGTGCCGAGCGACGGCAAACCCTTGCCTGGCTTTGAGCAGGCGGTCGCCGCATATCAGTCGCGCAGGAGCAGCGGCGAATTCGCCCTCGCCAGCGCCGGCGGCAGCGCCAAGAAATCGCGTGGTCTGTTGGCCGCCCTCTTCGGTGGTGGCGGTGGAGCCGACGACGAGGAAGACAGCAGCAATGCAGCCGTGGCCGCGGTTGCCGCGCCCGCGCCGAAGAAGGCTGTCCGCGAAGCGCCGGCGAAGCGCGAGCCGCAGCCGGGCATTCAGATATTGTCGCCGGAGGAGGCGCAACGCGCCGAGATCCCGCAGATCGCGGATGCCGAGCAGCCGCGTGACGACACGCCCGAGACCATCATTGCCGCACTGCCGGCGCGTAGCGTGCCGCTTCCCGTGCTTGCGCCCCGGCCCAAGGCGGAGGTCGGCGGCCTGATTGCCGCAGCGGCTGCCGAAGAGCCAGTCAATGTGCCGTTCGGCATGGCTGCGGCTCCCACCGACGAGACGGCCTCGGCACCTTCGGCGGAAGTTGCCATGAACGTGCCGCTGCCGACCCGTCGCCCCGACTTCAGGCCGCCGTCCGAACTGGCGCCACAGCCGGCGCAGGACGCGATCCTGCTGGCGCTGGCGCAATCGGAGGAGCAGGACGCGAAGGCGACCGATATGGTTATTCCGCTGCCGCAACACCGGCCGACGGCGTCCAGCTCCGAGCCTGACTCCGAGATGGTGGTTGCGGCGCTGCCTGAGACGCGCCCAAGCCTGCCGCAGGTGAATGAGCCGGCGCAGGCGGCCGATGCCGCTGCGGCAGTGGCAGCCGCGGTGAAGGAAGGCGAGGCGCGTGTCGCCAACCTGTCCAACAACGCGACCCTTCGTCAGGCGGTGATGGAGCGGCCGGCAGGATCGGATCCGGTTGCGGCCATTGGCTCGAACGTCAAGACTACCCGCAAGACGGCCCGTCCGAGCGCCCAGGATTCAAAGCCCGATCCCAAGCCGGTTGTTGTTGCCGCCGAGCCGCAGGCCGCGCGCTGGGTGCTGAGCGCCGACTATGTGACCAAGGCTTCGGCGGGCACGAGGGCACCTTCCTTCGCCTACAATATCGTCAGGACAGCGCCGCGCGAAGTCTATACCGCCGGCTTCCAGGCCGAGAACCAGTTGGCTGACGCCAACCGCTTCTCCGGCAAGGCGGTGAAGTTCCTGTCAGTGGCCCGCTTCCAGACCAACTGATATCCGTCAACCACCAAACAAAAAAGCGCCGGACATGCCGGCGCTTTTTCGTTTTCGGGTCTGTCAGTTCCCGGCGCCGTGGGCCTGGCGCAGTCGCGCCGCTTCGCGCGCCAGTCTTTCGATCGCATCCCAGTTTCCGGCTTTCACCAGATCGTCGGGCGCGACCCAGGAGCCGCCGACGCAAATCACATTCGGCAGCGCCAGATATGAGCCGGCGTTTTTCGCGGTGATGCCGCCGGTCGGGCAGAACTTCATGCCACCGAACGGCGAAGCCAGGGATTTGAGAAAGGCCGCGCCCCCAGCCTGCTCGGCCGGGAAAAATTTCAGGAAGTGGAGCCCCGCCTCGCGCGCCGTCATGATTTCGCCGGGCGTGATCACGCCGGGCAGAAGCGGCACTTCGCTCGCCGATGCCGCATCAAGCACTTCGCGCGTCAGGCCGGGGCTGACGATGAATTTGGAGCCGGCCGCCGCTGCGTCGTGAAACTGCCTGGCGTCGAGGATAGTTCCGGCTCCGACGATCGCTCCTTCGACCTCGCCGGCGATGCGCCGGATAGCTTCCAGCGCATCAGGCGTCCGCAATGTCACCTCGATCGAAGGCAAGCCGCCGCGCACGAGAGCGCGCGCCAGCGGCACAGCGTCCGCCACGTTTTCGATCTTCAGCACCGGAATGACCGGCTGGCCGTCAAAAAGGGAAACAAGCTGCTGGGTCTTGGCTGACATCGTTGCGCTCGGAAGGACTATGAGATTTAAACCGATTTAGCAGAGCCCTGCATATGAGTCCACGCAAACTCCGCTATCGCCGTAATACACTACCCACCAAGCCGACTATTGTTCCAATCAACCTAATCCAGGCGGCGATGCCGGCCCGGTTCGCAGCGGGTGCCTTGCCGGGAATGGCGATGGACGGGCGTATATCGGCTGCCCTCGGGTCGAGATCGCCGTCCTCAGCGGCTTTTGTGTAGCGAGCATAAGCCGCCGCAATCTTGGTGTGGTAACCATTCCGCTTGTAGGCTGGGCCATTATAGCCGCGCGCAAACGCCTCCCAATCCCGGCGTTTCAATGCGTGGGCAAGGCCGCTTCTGTCGATGAAACGCGCCATCAGCCGTGCCTGCCCGGCAACGCTACCGCGCGCCTCATCCACGAGCGCGTCGATGCTGGCATAGCCAAGCCATGCCCAATGGGCACCCATGACCTGTCCGAGCCCCCAGGAGACAGATTCATATGCCGCCTTGCGGTCGATGGCGGCGGCCTTCGCCAGAAGTTTCCAGCGCGCGCTTTGCGTTTTCGGATTGGCGATTGCACCAGCGGTCGGCGAGGAAAGGCCAAGGGCGCGCGCCTTCTGCCGGTTCGGTCCGGAAAGCCGCCGATCGAAATAGTGGGCCTCGAAACGGATCAGTGGCTCTTGCCGGCCGTTGATGACGGCAAAGGATTTGCCGCCGCTTTCGATCTCGGCCACGGCAAGCAGGGCGGCGGTTTCTATGCCGAGTTCTTTTGCGACGATCGAGATTTCGCGGAGGGTTGGCTGGTGAAGGTCATGCTTTGGCGTCCTGTTTGTCGTCGCCGATTTTCGCCACAACGTCAGCATGGTGGACAAAGTCGCGGGGTGCCGCCTGCCGGCTGGAGTTGGATCTGCGAGATGCCGCTGACCAACAAACTGAATTCGTTGGCGGAATTCGGCGGTCTTGAAAGCGCGGTCTCGAAACGCTAGTGGCGTGGCGATGATTTCATCAACGCCCTTGCCGCCTTTCCGCGTTGCCGCGCTCTACCGGTTCTGCCGGCTGGATGCGTTCGAGGAATTGCGCGCGCCGCTTGCCGGATTTTGTCGTGCGCGCGGCATCAAGGGCACATTGCTGCTTGCCCGCGAAGGCATAAACGGAACCGTTGCCGGCACCGAGGCCGCGATTTCCGAACTCGTTGCATTTCTGGAAGACCGGCCGGAACTCGCCGGGCTTGAAGTCAAATATAGCCATGCGACCGAAATGCCGTTTCACCGCATGAAAGTGCGGCTGAAGCGGGAAATCGTGACAATGGGCGTCGAGGGCATCGATCCGCTCGAAGGGGCGGGTGCCTATGTCGAGGCGAAGGACTGGAATGCGCTGATCTCCGATCCAGACACGGTGGTGATCGACACCCGCAACGACTATGAAGTGGCCATTGGCAGCTTTGAAGGCGCGATCGATCCCCGGACGAAGAGCTTTCGCGAGTTTCCAGAGTGGGTGGCCGGGAACCGGCAGGCGCTGGAAGGGCGCAAGGTCGCCATGTTCTGCACCGGCGGCATACGCTGCGAAAAGGCCACCGCCTATGTCAGGTCGCTTGGCATCGAAGAGGTCTTCCACCTCAAGGGCGGCATCCTGAAATATCTGGAGGAGGTGCCGGCCGGCGACAGCCTTTGGCAAGGCGAATGCTTCGTCTTCGACGAGCGCGTGGCGGTTTCTCACGGCCTCGAACCGGGCGAGGCCACGCTTTGCCGGGCTTGCCGGCATCCCTTGACGCCTGACGAACGGCAGTCGCCGCATTTCGCCGAAGGAGTTTCGTGCCCGCACTGCCACGAGGCACGTTCGGAAACCGACCGCGCCCGCTATGCCGAACGCCAGCGCCAGGTCGAACTTGCCGCGCGGCGCGGCTCCCGCCACATCGGGAGCTGACCCGCCTGCCGGAACCGGCTCGTGGTCATTGTAAAGACGATTTCTGCTGCCTACCTCATTTCCACTTGAACCCAGCCGGGCGGCGACGCCGGGCCACAATCGCGGAGGTGGTGATGTTCGATCCCAGGAAACTGCTTGACGATCTGCTCGGCTCCAAGGTGCCCGGCACTGAAAGCACCGTTCGCGACAAGGCCGATCAGATGACGCAGCTTGCCAAGGACAATCCGATCGCCACCGGTGCGATTGCCGCCGTGCTGCTTGGCACCAAAGCCGGGCGCGGACTGACCGGATCGGCGTTGAAGCTGGGCGGCCTCGCGGCGATCGCCGGGATTGCATACAAGGCCTATCAGAACTACCAGGCCGGCAACCAGCCGGCGCAGCCTGGCGCGGGCGAACCCGAGTTGCTGCCGCCGCCGGCCGAAACCACTTTCCACCCGTCGCAGGCCCCGCAAGGGGAGGCTGAATTCGCGCTGACCCTGGTGCGGGCGATGATCGCGGCGGCAAGGGCAGACGGTCGGATCGACGACGTCGAACGCCGCAAGGTCGTCGATCGGCTCAGTCTTGCCGGCATCGACAGCGAGGCGGAGGAATTCCTGCGGACAGAACTCGAGCGACCGCTGGATGTCGACCTGCTTGTCGCCGAGGCGCAAACCGATGCGCAGAAGGTCGAGCTTTACACCGCATCGCGCCTGGCTATCGATCCCGATACCAGCAGCGAGCGCGGCTATCTCGACATGCTCGCCGGCAGGCTGAAGCTGCCCCAGGCGCTGGTCGAGCATGTGGAGGCCACCATTGCCGAGTCGAGGCACGGCGCGTAGCGCAAAAGGCGCGTTAAGGATTCGTTAACGCTTCGGGCGCATCATTTTTGCAGTCGGATCCGCTTTATCCTCCTCCCAAGCGCGATTCAGATCAGAAGGGCGGTCGCCAATGGCCGCCCTTTTCGGTGGGGAGCTTGCCACAGGAATTCTCATCTGCAATGCCAGGCTTCTTTGCAGAGGAAGCGGCGTGATGGCCAATGGCAAGACAGCAATCGTAACCGGTGCCGGCACCGGCATCGGCAAGGCGGCGGCGACAGCACTTCTGCAGGCCGGCTGGAACACGGTGTTTTGCGGGCGGCGCGGGCAGTTGCTCGACGCAGCCATTGAAGAGGCAGGCGCGACGGAAGCGAAAGCGCTCGCGGTGACATGCGATATTTCCAGGGCCGATCAGGTCGAGGCGCTGTTCGGCGAAGCGGCGCAAACTTTCGGGCGCGTCGATCTCCTCTTCAACAATGCCGGCATGGGCTACAGGTCGACATTGATCGATGAAATTCCGATCGAAGTCTGGAACGATGTCGTCGGCGTCAACCTGACCGGCTCGTTCCTGTGCGCCCGCGCGGCCTTCGCGGCCATGCGAGGTCAGCAGCCACAGGGCGGACGCATCATCAACAATGGCTCGGTATCGGCTTACGCGCCGCGGCCCGGTTCGGCGCCTTACACGACCACCAAGCATGCCATCACCGGGCTGACGAAGACGCTGGCGCTGGACGGGCGGCCGTTCAATATCGCCTGCGGCCAGATCGATATCGGCAATGCGCTTACCGAGATGGCCGTGCCGATGACCCAAGGCGTTCCGCAAGCCGACGGCCGTATCGCCCCCGAGGCTGTCATGGACGTGCAGCGCGCGGCGGAAGCCGTGCTTTACATGGCCAGCCTGCCGCTCGATGCCAATGTGTTGTTCATGACGGTGATGGCCACGAATATGCCCTTTGTCGGGCGCGGCTAAGCTGCCGCTGGATCGACGCGCGTTCCTGACGGACGCATATTGTCGATCCATCTTTTTGTTGGAGCATCGGATTCTTGCGAAAACCGGATTCCACTTCTCGGTCCGATGCTCTGGATATTTTAATCATAAAATTTCATGCTTGAAATGGGTTGTCCGCGGTGCAATTCTGCGTCGGCAACAGGGGCGTGCGCATGACGCAAGCTGACAATCCCGCGCAAGGCGCGCAGATGCAATTTCGCGGTCGCATGGCCTATGCCGACTACCTGCAGCTTGAAAAGGTGCTCGATGCGCAGGCGCCGCTTTCCACCGCGCATGACGAGCTTCTGTTCATCATTCAGCACCAGACTTCGGAACTGTGGATGAAGCTTGCCATCCACGAGGTGCGCTCGGCCATTCTCGCCATAAGGCAGGACCAGCCGCAACCGGCCTTCAAGATGCTGACCCGGGTGGCGCGTATTTTCGAGCAGTTGAACAATGCCTGGGACGTGCTGCGCACGATGACGCCGAGCGAGTACACGGAGTTTCGCGGGGCTCTCGGCGAATCATCCGGCTTTCAGTCTTATCAGTACCGGGCCATCGAGTTCCTGGCCGGAAATCGCAACACCGAGATGCTGAAGCCGCATGAGCACAGGCCGGAAGTGGTGGCCGAACTGGAGGCGATCCTGGCCGAACCCAGCCTGTATGACGAGGCTCTGCTTCTCCTGTCGCGGAGGGGTTTCGACATCGGGCGGGATGCCCACCGCACCGATTGGCACGAAACGCGGCCGGTGAATGCGCAGGTGCAGGCCGCGTGGCGCGACATCTACAAGGAGCCGGAGAAGCACTGGGTTCTCTATGAGCTGGCGGAGAAGCTGGTCGACTTCGAGGACTATTTCCGGCGCTGGCGCTTCAATCACGTCACCACGGTCGAGCGCATCATCGGGCTGAAGCGCGGAACCGGAGGAACTTCGGGTGTATCCTATCTGCGCAAGATGCTGGAGGTTGAACTGTTTCCGGAACTCTGGAAAGTTCGAACCGAGCTTTGACATCGCCTCGGCAGTCGAGCGGCATCGGACAACGGCTTGGAATCCGGTGCGACAACGAAGGGATAGGTGGTGGGGTGGCTTCATCGGGAACGCTCGCCCCCCTCGGAACAAAAGGGAGAGCACACAGATGAGGAAAATTCTTGCCGCAAGCCTGCTGGGCTTGTCGTTGGCGACGTCCGGAGCGGCTTTCGCCGAGCCGGTCAAGATCGGCATGATCACCACGCTTTCGGGCGGCGGCGCCGGTCTCGGCATCGACGCGCGTGACGGTTTCATGCTGGCGCTCAAGAATGCCGGTGCCGCCGACATCGAGGTGGTGACGGAAGACGATGCCCAGAAGCCGGAACTCGCCGTCCAGATCGCCGACAAGATGATCCAGAGCGACAAGGTCGACATACTCACCGGCATCATCTGGTCCAATCTGGCCATGGCGGTGGTGCCCAATGCCGTGGCGCAAGGAAAGTTCTACCTTTCAGTCAATGCAGGACCTTCGGCGCTGGCCGGCGCGAAATGCGACAAGAATTACTTCAACGTCGCCTACCAGAACGACAATTTCCATGAGGCGATGGGGCAATATGCCAACAAGGACTACAAGAAGACCTTCATTCTCGCGCCCAATTATCCGGCCGGCACCGACGCGCTGACCGGCTTCAAGCGCTACTACAAGGGCGAGCTGGCTGGCGAGGTCTACACCAAGGTCGGCCAGACCGACTATGCGGCGGAAATCGCGCAGATCCGCGCTTCCGGTGCCGATTCGGTGTTCATCTTCCTGCCGGGCGGTATGGGCATTGCCTTTACCAAGCAATATGCGCAGTCGGGCGTCGGCATTCCGCTGCTCGGGCCGGGCTTCTCCTTCAGCCAGGACGTTCTGGGCGCGATCGGCGATGCGGCCTTGGGTGTGAAGAATTCAGCCTCCTGGTCGAAGGACCTCGACAATGACGCCAACAAGAAGTTCGTCGAGACCTTCCAGGCCGAATACGGCCGTCTGCCTTCGGTCTATGCGGCACAGGCCTATGACACCGGCAGCCTGATCGTGGCGGCGGCAGCCAAGGCGAGCGTCAAGGATGCCGATGCGTTCCGCGCCGCGCTGAAGGAGGCGAAGTTCGATTCGGTTCGCGGCAAGTTCAAGTTCAACACCAACAACCACCCGATCCAGGACATCTATGTGCGTGAGGTGGTCAAGGAAGGCGATGCTCTGACCAACAAGATCATCGGCACCGCCTTCACTGACCACCAGGACGCCTACGCCAAAGACTGCAAGTTGTAGTCGTCATCCCCCTCACCGGGCCGCTTCGCGGCCATCCTCTCCCCGAGGGGAGAGGAGATCGGTGGCAATGTCCGCTCCTCTTCTCCCCGACGGGGAGAAGGTGCCCGACCGCAGCGAGGGCGGATGAGGGGGCATCGGAAACCGCAATATCCAGGCACAATGGAAACCTGATCCTTGTCCATCGCGCTCCTCATCGAGCAATTGCTGAACGGTCTGCAATTCGGCGTCATGCTGTTTCTGATGGCGGCGGGGCTGACGCTGATCTTCGGCGTGATGGGCCTCATCAACCTGGCGCATGGCTCGCTCTATATGTTCGGTGCCTTTGCCTGCGCGGCGGTTGCGGCGGCGACGGGCTCGTTCTGGCTCGGGCTCGCCGCCAGTCTCGCGGCCGCTGCCGCAGCCGGCGCCCTCGTGGAGGTCGCCGTCATCCGCCGGCTCTATGACCGCGATCATCTCGATCAGGTGCTGGCGACTTTCGCCCTGATCCTGATTTTTTCGGAAGGCACGCGCTGGCTGTTCGGCTCGTTCCCGCTCTATCTCAACATCCCGAACGTGCTTTCTGGCGCGGTCGAACTGCCGGGCGGCGGCCGCTACCAACTCTACCGGCTTGCCATCATCGGCGTCGGCGTGGTTGTCGCAGCCGGCCTTTACGTGCTGATCTCGCGCACGCGGCTCGGCATGCGCATCCGCGCGGGTCAGTCCGACCGCGAGATGATTGCGGCCCTCGGCGTCGATATCGGCACGCTCTACACGGTGGTCTTTGCGCTCGGTGCCGCGCTTGCCGGCCTTGCCGGCGCGCTGGTCGGCGCGTTGCAGTCGGTGCAGGTCGGCATGGGCGAGCCGGTGCTGATCCTCGCCTTCGTGGTGATCGTCATCGGTGGCATCGGCTCGGTGAAGGGCGCGCTGGTCGGGGCGGTTCTCGTCGGCGTGGTGGACACGCTCGGCCGCTTTCTGCTGCCCAAGTTGTTCGCGGTTTTCATGGGGCCGGCCGCCGGCGCGACGACTGGCGCCGCGATTGCCTCGATGCTGATCTACATCGTCATGGCGCTTATTCTGGCGTTCCGGCCCAAAGGCCTGTTCGCGGCCAATACGTGAGGCAGTGGCATGAGCCGCGAAACCCTCATCAACACCGTGCTTGCCGTGGCGCTGCTGGCGCTGCCGCTTGCCGCCGTCTCCGCAGGCGAGCCATTCTATGTCACGCTCGCTACCCGGATGGCAATTCTGGCGCTGGGAGCCGTCGGTCTCAATCTGGCGCTTGGGCTCGGCGGGCTGATCTCCTTCGGCCATGCGGCCTTCTTCGGTATCGGCGGCTATGTCGCCGGCATCTTCGCTAGCCATGCTTTCAACCAGCAGCCGATGTTTTTCGGATTTTCCGGCAGCGACCAGATGCCGGTCATCTGGCTTGCCGCCCTTGTGATCAGCGCCCTCATCGCCCTGCCGATCGGCGCCATCAGCCTGCGGACATCTGGCGTGTACTTCATCATGATCACGTTGGCCTTTGCCCAGATGATCTATTATTTCGCCGTTTCCTGGCCGGCCTATGGCGGTGAGGACGGGCTTTCCATCCTCACCCGCAATGCCTTTCCAGGTGTCAACACCGCAAGCCCGCTCGGCTTCTTCCTGATCTGCTATGCGTTGTTGATGGCCGCGCTTTGCGTCTTCTGGCTGGTGCGCAATTCGCGCTTCGGCGCGGCCCTGCAGGCGGCGCGGCAAAACGAGGTGCGGCTCGCTTCGGTCGGCATAGAGCCGTTTCGCATCCGGCTGGCCGCCTTTGCCATGTCGGCCGCCATCACCGGCCTTGCCGGGGCGCTGTTTGCCGATCTCAATCGCTTTGCCAGTCCGTCGATGCTGTCCTGGCACATGTCGGGCGAACTGATCGTGCTGATCATTCTTGGCGGCACGGCCCGCCTGTTCGGACCCGTTGCCGGTGCCGTGCTGTTCGTGCTGATCGAATTCGTGCTTGGCGGCTGGACCGAGCGCTGGCAATTCTTTCTCGGACTGATGCTGCTTGGCGTCGTGCTGTTTGCACGGGGCGGGCTGATCGGCCTTCTCGCCGGAAAGGCGCGTCATGGCTGAGGCGGTGCTTGTCGTGAAGGATTTGCGCAAGAACTTCGGCGCGTTGAAGGCGACCGATGGCGTCAGCTTCGACCTGCGTCCGGGAGAAATCCACGCGCTCATCGGCCCCAACGGGGCCGGCAAGACCACCTTGATCCATCAGATCGCCGGCTCGATCCGCCCCGACCACGGCACGATCCGCTTCCTCGGACAGGATATCAGCGCGCTCGGCGTGGCCGCGCGTGCCCGGCTCGGGCTCGGCCGCAGCTTCCAGGTCTCGTCGCTGGCGCCTGAGTTTTCGGCGCTGCGCAATGTCATGCTGGCGGTGCAGTCGCGGCAGGGCTCGAGCTTCCGCTTCCTGCGCCCGGTGATGCGCGATGCAACGCTGACCGAACCGGCGATGGCGATGCTGGAACGCACCGGCCTTGCCGCGCGCGCACATCTGCCGGCGGCGGAGCTGTCGCATGGCGAACGCCGCCAGCTTGAGATTGCCATCGCGCTGGCGCTCGGCTCAAAGGCGTTTCTGTTCGACGAGCCGATGGCGGGAATGGGCCCGGAGGGATCGAAACGGCTGACGGTGTTTCTCGACGGTTTGCGTCAGGAAGCACCGATCCTTTTGGTCGAACACGACATGGATGCGGTCTTCGCACTCGCCGACCGCATTTCCGTGCTGGTCTATGGGCGGATCATCGCCACCGGCACGGTCGATGAAATCCGCAACGATGCGGAGGTTCGCCGCGCCTATCTTGGGGAGGCGTCATGAGCCTCCTTGAAGTGAGCGGGTTGGAGACGTTTTACGGCGCCTTGCAGGCGCTGTTCGGTGTGGAGCTTGTCGTCGCCGAAGGCGAGGTTGTGGCCTTGATGGGCCGCAACGGTATGGGAAAGACGACGACGATCAGCTCTATTCTCGGCATGATCCGGCCGCGCAACGGCTCGATCCGTCTTGCGGGACGCGAGGTGGCGGGCATGCGCGCCCACCGCATTGCCCAGTTTGGCGTCGGGCTGGTGCCGGAGGGGCGGCGCTGCTTTCCCAATCTCACGGTGCGCGAGAATCTCGTTGCCGCCGCGCGCCCCGGTAGGTGGACTGCCAAGCGCGTGAACGAGCTCTTCCCACGGCTTGAAGAGCGCCACGCCCAATATGCCAATACGCTTTCCGGCGGCGAGCAGCAGATGCTGGCGATCGGCCGCGCGCTGATGACCAATCCCGAGCTCCTCATTCTTGACGAGGCGACCGAAGGCCTTGCTCCGGTCATCCGGCAGGACATCTGGGCGGCAATCCGCCGTCTGAAGCGCGAAGGCCAGTCGATCCTCGTTGTCGACAAGACGCTAAGCGAAATGCTGCCCGTGGCCGACCGGTGCTTCGTGCTGGAGAAGGGCCGCACGGTCTTTTCGGGTCTTCCGGCGGCGCTGACCGCCGAGCTGCAGGACCGCTATCTCGGCGTCTAGAGCATGATCCCGAAAGTGGTCGCCGGTTTTCGGAGAAGATCATGCTCAAACAAAGAAAATAACCCCTGGAATTCAGGAATCGGAGATCATCCCCATGACCACACCGACCGTTCATCAGCTACTCCATCCGGCCAATTGGAAACCCGCCAAGGGCTATGCCAACGGCATACTGGCGGAAGGCCGCGCGGTCTATGTCGGCGGGCAGATCGGCTGGACCGGCGACCAGATATTCGAGGCGAAGGACCTCGCCGGGCAAACCCGCCAGACCCTGCAGAACATCGTCGATATCGTGGCTGAAGCCGGCGGCCGGCCGGAGCACATCGTCAAGATGACCTGGTACATCATCAGCAAAGCCGACTATCTCGCCAATCTGAAGGCGGTCGGCGACGCCTATCGCAGCGTCATGGGCAAGCACTTCCCGGCCATGGCCATGGTGCAGGTGGCGGCCCTGATCGAGGACGAGGCGAAGGTCGAGATCGAGGCCGTCGCCGTGCTGCCCAACTGAGACGAAAGGCTCTGGCTTATTCCTTGCTTCCGGCCGCCAGGAAATTGCCTATCCTTTCCAGCGCCCGCAGGATGTTTTCTTCGGAGTTGGCGTAGGAAAGACGGATATAGCCTTCGCCGAGAATGCCGAAATCCGGTCCGCCGATCAGCGCCACTCCGGCCTCCTCCAGCAGGGCGGAGGCAAGCTTCTTGGCCTTCCAGCCGGTCTTCTCGATGTTCGGGAAAGCGTAGAACGCACCCTTCGGCGTGATGCAGGAAACGCCGGGCAGTTCGTTCAGTCCCGCGACCACCAGCTTTCGCCTGCTGTCGAAGGCACGCATCATCTTTTCCACCTCGTCCTGCGGACCGTCGATCGCCGCGATGCCGGCGAACTGGCTCGGCGCGTTGACACAGGACCAGCAATTGACCGCCAGCTTGCGAACTTTGTCGTAAAGATGGCCGCTCTCGGCCGAGTTCGGCCAGATCGACCAGCCCATGCGCCAGCCGGTCATCGCCCAGGTCTTCGACCAGCCATTGAGCACGATCAGCCGCTCGCGGATTTCGGGGAATTGCAGCAGCGAGCAATGCGTCTCGCTGTCATACGTCATGACGTCGTAGATCTCGTCGGACAGAATGGCGACATGGGGATGCACTTCCAGCCCCTTCACCAGCTTCTCGATTTCGGTGCGCGGCGTAACGCCGCCGGTCGGATTGGCGGGTGAGTTGAGGATCAGCAGCCGCGTCTTCGGCGTGATCAGCGACAGCGTTTCTTCCGCCGAGAACGCAAAGCCGTTGGCCTCGCGCATCGGCACGGGAACAGGCGTCGCGCCGGTATACTCGATCATCGAGCGATAGATCGGAAAGCCGGGATCAGGATAGAGAATTTCCGCGCCCGGTTCGCCGAACATCAGGATCGCGGCAAACATCGTCGGCTTGCCGCCCGGCATGATCATCACGGATTCGGGCGAGACCTCCACGCCGGTCGTTGCCAGAACGCGGCGCACCACCGCCTCGCGCGTCGCCAAAAGCCCGTTCGCGGGCGTATAGCCGTGGTGGCCGTCACGCAGCGCCTTGATTGCGGCTTCGACGATATGGGCGGGCGTGCTGAAATCCGGCTGGCCGATGCCGAGATTGACGATGTCGCGCCCCTGCTGGGCAAGGGCCGTAGCCCGCGCCAGCACGGCAAAGGCATTTTCCTCGCCAAGGCGATCGAAGGCGGCAATCGTTTGGAGCATTTTTCCGGTCCGTCTGGTTCTTTCGCAGCAAATCGGGTTTTGTGAGGGATAAACCGGGAAAGTCAATTGCCACGGAGTTGGCCTTATGTCCGAAGAGCTGAAAAATTGGCAGCCGAGGCCGCGACCGAAGCGCGCGCCCATGGAAGGCCGCTATGTCCGGCTCGAGCCGCT
This sequence comes from Borborobacter xinjiangensis, assembly GCF_047739745.1. Classification (NCBI taxonomy): domain Bacteria; kingdom Pseudomonadati; phylum Pseudomonadota; class Alphaproteobacteria; order Hyphomicrobiales; family Phyllobacteriaceae; genus Borborobacter; species Borborobacter xinjiangensis. The sequence continues at coordinate 74,978 of NZ_JBLLVA010000010.1, forward strand.
GGATGCCGCGCGCCATGGCGATGGGCTCTATGAAGCCTGCTGCGTTCCCGATGCCGAGGCACGCTTTCGCTATCTGTTCGAATATGCGCCGCAAAGCCGCGCGGCCTTGCAGCCATGGCTGGATAAGGCGGCCAATAGCGAGGATCCGCTGTTCTTCGCGGTGATCGACCGGGAAAGCGGCCGCATCGCCGGGCGGCAGGCGCTGATGCGCATCGACGTGAACCATGGCCTCATCGAGATCGGCAGCATCTATTGGGGACCGCTCGTTGCGCGCCGGCCGGCGGCCACGGAAGCTCTTTTCCTCTTCGCGCAATATGCCTTCGAGACACTCGGTTATCGTCGCTTCGAATGGAAATGCCACAATGAGAACCAGCCATCGAAGCGGGCGGCTGAGCGCTTCGGCTTCCAGTTCGAGGGCATCTTTCGCCAGCACATGGTCGCCAAGGGCGCAAATCGCGACACGGCGTGGTATTCGATCATCGATTCGGAATGGCCGGCATTGAAACGCGCCTATGAGAACTGGCTCGATCCGGCTAATTTCGACGCAGACGGCAGGCAAAGACGGCGGCTGGAGGATTTTCGCGCCGTCCAAAGCTGAAGGGCGACCGATGGCGCACGACCACCATCATCATGGCCATGGCGGCGGCGCTCATGTCCATGGCAACACCGACAAGAGCCGTGTGCTGATCGCCGCCTGCCTTACCGGCGGCTTCATGTTTGCAGAGGCGATTGGCGGCGTGCTCACCGGTTCGCTGGCGCTGCTTGCCGATGCCGGGCACATGATGACCGATTCGGTCTCGCTGGCGCTTGCCTGGTACGCCTTCCATCTCGCCGGACGCGCGGCGACGGCGCGCATGACCTACGGCTTCGACCGGGTCAAGACGCTGGTTGCCTATACGAACGGCCTGGCGGTGTTCGTCATCGGTCTGTGGATCGTCTATGAAGCCTGGCACCGGCTGAGCGAACCGTCCCCCGTTCTCGGCGGCCCGATGCTGGTGGTGGCGCTCGTCGGCCTCCTTGTCAATGTCGCAGCCTTCCTTGCGCTGCATGGCGGCGACAGGGACAATCTCAACATGCGCGGCGCGATCCTGCACGTCATCGGCGACCTGCTCGGATCGGTTGCCGCACTGGTCGCTGCGCTTGTCATTCTGCTCACCGGCTGGGTGCTGATAGATCCGCTGCTTTCGGTGCTGGTCGCGCTGCTTCTGTTCAAGAGCGCATGGTCGCTGGTGAGGGAGGCGGGGCATCTCCTGCTTGAGGGGGTGCCCTCCAGCCTGGACCGCGACCTGATCGCCAGGGACATCGAAGCCCATATCGATGGTGTGCGCGAGGTGCACCACATGCACGTCTGGTCGCTGGACGGCGCCCGCAATATGGCCACTCTTCATGCCTGCCTCATCGAGGGGGCGGATGCTCATGCCGCGGTGAGTGCGATCAAGCGTCGCCTTGCCTCGGAGCACGGCATAGAGCATGCGACGGTCGAGCCGGAATTCGGGCACTGCGCCGATCTGGACCACGATCACGACCACCGCGAGCACAGGACGGCCGCAAGCTGATGGACCCCAATACCCGCAACAGCGCGATCGCCGCGGCTACGATCATGCTGATCTTCGGCATTGTCGCCTTTTACATTCCGACCATCATGCTGGCGATCGGCAAGATTTCGACCGTGGCAGCCGGCGCGATCACGATCCTGTTCATCGTTTCATTGTTCGTGCTGTTCTGGCTTCGCGGAAAGTCCCGCAGGGGCGACAAGTAACGCTGGTCCAGAGGTTCGGCTTCAGGCGTTGAGGCTCGCGCCAAGCAGCGCCAGGCCGAGCAGAAACACCAGGGCAGCACCCGCGATCTCGATGGCTGAATGCATTCGGTTGCCGGCGCGGCCGTCTCCGGCCATGGCGACTGCCCAGTTCTTGGCGGTGACCGCAAGCGTGGCAAGCACCGAGACGGTGATCGCCGTGCCCAAGGCCATGGCGAAGACCGAGAGAACGCCACCTGCCCAAAGCCCGTTCAAAAAAGCGAAGGTGAGCACGATCAGCGCGCCCGAACACGGCCGCAGGCCGACCGCACCGACTGCTGCCCAGGCCGTCTTCCAGTTGAAGCGGTCGCCGGAAATCAGCGTCGGATCAGGTGCGTGGGCGTGGCCGCAGCTCGTGCAGACCTCGCCCGGCGCGTGAGCATGTGTGTGATGCTCGTGACCATGATGTGCATGATCGTCATGCGCATGTGAATGGGGCTGAGTGTGCGCTGCCGAGAGGCTGCGAACCGGCTGGCGCCCGAACGCAACGAGCATCGGCGATGCAGCCTTGCGCCACAGGAGCCAGGCACCGAACGCGGTGATCAGAGCGTAGCTTGCCACCTCCATGAACCAGGTGGCGTTGGTCATCGAAATCGAACTGCCGCGCAGCACGAGGAACAGCAACCCCATCATGGCGATTGCCGTCAGCGCCTGCAGCATCGCCGAGACAAAGGAGAGCATAACCCCGCGCCGCAGCGTCACCTCATTGGCCAGCATGTAGGAGGAGATGACGGCCTTGCCGTGACCCGGTCCTGCGGCATGAAAGACGCCATAGGCGAAGGAAAGTCCGACCAGCAGCCAGGGATGGCCGCCTTCGTCGCGCATCGTCTTCAGCGCGCCGGTCAGCGAGCGGTAGAAGGCCTGCTGCTGCAGGTTGATCCAGTTCATCCAGCCGGCGAAAAGTCCGGTGGAAGGCGCCATCGCTTCATTGGTGCCGATGCCGAGCGAGCTTTGCGCGTGCGCAACCTGCAGGAAGTGGGTAAGCACATACGCCGCCGCCAATGTGGCGAAAATCAACCGGATCGTCTTCTTCTTCACGGTCTATCCTTTGGCGGGGCAGTTCAGTTCGAGGCGGGTCGCGAAAATCTTGCTCATATCGGTGCCGGCGGGGTCATTGAAGAAGGCCTCTGTCAGCGTCGACTGATTTTGCGCAAGGGCTTCGTCAGGATCGGGGCGAATGACGCTTCGCGTGCAGGTCGACGGCAGGTCGGCGACACTCATGTTCTCGTCCTCGACGAAATCGATCGCCGTGTAGAAGGTCGGGTCGTAGACGCCGAAGCCGATCTTGCCGTCCAGCTTCAGCGGCGCCTTGGGCTCGGATTCAAACAGGATGATGAGCTGGTTGTCTTCATAGTTGGCCATCAGCTGCGCTGGCGGCTTCATCTCGACGTCCTTGCCGTTAAGGGTCACGATCTGGAAATAGCCGAATTCGGCAAGCGAGGCCTGGACGGTGTCGGAGACCTCTTTCAGTTCCGCATCGTCGAGCTTCAGGTCGGAGTTCTTGTCGAACTCCATCAGAACCGTGCTCGAAAACAGATCGTCGAAACGCCAAAGATGACGCAGCGATTTCACCGTCTGGTCTGCATTGACCATCACGTCCAGCCGCGCCTCGGCAAAGACATGCGGATGAACCCACGCCGGGGCGGTGGAGGCAAGCAGCATGGCGGTGGCACCGGCCAGCATCGCTGTGTGTAGTTTTCCAGACATATGCCGACCGCATTCCTGCTTCGATTCAAGTTGGCGAGCCTTACCAGAAACCCGGCGAAAATGGGACCGAGGGATCACCTCTGCTCGCGCTGCTTGAACCACTGCACGAGAAAATCGACGAATACCCGCACCTTGGCCGGCAGGTAGCGGCGATGCGGATAGACTGCGAATATGCCGCCGCCGGGCACGATGCGGTTGTCGAGCACCGGCACCAGCTCGCCGCGTTCAATGGCGGGCGCGGCAATGAAGTCGGGCAGGACCGCATAGCCGAGGCCGGCAAGCGCGGCGGCGCGCGTTGCAAGCGGGCTGTTCACCTCCAACGGCCCGGAAACCGAAACGCTGATCGTTTCGCCGTCGTCGCCAAGGAACGGCCAGTTGGAAAGCCAGCGGCCATTGGTGTCGATGATGCAGGGGAGGCGGGCAAGGTCCTGGGGCCGGCTCGGCGTGCCGTGGGTGGCAATCAGTTCGGGGGAAGCGCAGATGCGTACCGAAAACGGCGCCAGCCGGCGCGCGATCAGCGACGAGTTCTCAAGGCGCGATATGCGGATCGCCAGGTCGAAGCCTTCTTCCACAAGATCGACGAAGCGGTCGTCGAGATGGATTTCCAGGACGATGTCCGGATGCGCCTTGGCGAAGTCGATCAGCGACTGGCCGATCGGCGCGTCGGCGAAGGTCCGTGGCGCCGACAGCTTGATGCGGCCGCGGACGTCGGTCGATGATTCGCGCACGTCGTCGGCGAGGCTGTCGATCTCCCGAACGATCTCGGTGGCGCGGCGGTAATAGGTGTGGCCGGCTTCGGTCAGCGAGAACTGTCGGGTGGTGCGGTTGAGCAAAAGCGCGCCGAGTTCGTCCTCCAGTTCGCGCACATATTTCGACAGCAGCGCCTTGGAGCGGCCGATCTTGCGGGCGGCGGCGGAAAAGCCTTCCGCTTCAACCACATCGATGAAGCCACGCATGCGTGTCAGCGTATCCATGGCGCTGCCTTCTTCCGATGTTTAGCAAGCCTGTTTACGGCCATTGTTCGATGATTCACCAGCGTTTGCATAGCTTTGTTCGGGCAATGAAAATTTTACAAGCCGGCCGCCGATTTTTGTTGATTATGACGACCGTCGCTCCTATATGCCGCTTGCCCAAAGTCGCACGTGCCTGTGGGTGTCCGCCGATCCTCGAATGGTGAGGGCAATCGGTAAGGTAACTGGAGCCGATCCTCCAGTCGGTCTGGCGGCCAACCGCCAAATCGAGGACGCCTGAAGCAACGACGGTGCGGGCCTTTCTGGTGTTCTGCCGGTTGTCCAAAAACCGGGGTTACTGAAGAGGCACACCCTCATTGCCGGCAGTGCGGAACGGGCCTCCCAATCCAAGCCAAGGCAGACAAAGCGAACCGGAGCCGGGCAAGGCTTCAGTTCACCGCGGCGCGGTCAAGCGTTCATGATTCCGGGGTCTCCACCGGCTGGCATCATGGAACTCTGATCGCGTCTTTGTCCATCCGCGGTTCAGCGGCCGATATGGCCGTCCCGCAGCCTGATCGCGCGCGCCTGAAACGCGCTTTGGAGAGACCTATGGCCACGCAGCGCATCATCGATTTCCTTGCCGCCCGACGTCCCGAAGGCCCCTGCCTGATCGTCGATCTCGACGTCGTGCGCGAAAATTTCAACGCCTTTCAGAAGGCGCTGCCGGATTCCAGCATTTACTACGCGGTGAAGGCCAACCCCGCGCCCGAGATCCTGCGTCTGCTCGCCTCGCTGGGCTCGTCCTTCGACACCGCTTCGGTGGCCGAAGTCGAAATGGCGATGGATGCCGGTGCGCCCGCGGATCGCATCTCCTTCGGCAACACCATCAAGAAGGAGCGCGACATCGCGCGCGCCTATGATCTGGGCATCCGGCTGTTTGCCGTCGACTGCGTCGAGGAGGTCGAGAAGATCGCGCGTGTAGCTCCGGGCTCGCAGGTCTTCTGCCGCGTGCTGACGGACGGCGAAGGTGCGGAATGGCCGCTGTCGCGCAAGTTCGGCTGCGTGCCGGCCATGGCGGTCGACGTGCTTCGCCATGCGAAGTCGCTCGGGCTCGATGCCTATGGCGTGTCGTTCCATGTCGGCTCGCAACAGGTCGATCTGTCGGCCTGGGACCGCGCGCTGGGCGATGCCAAGTCGGTGTTTGCGCAACTCGCGGAGGAAGGCATCGTGCTGAAGATGGTCAATATGGGCGGCGGCTTCCCGACCCGCTACCTGAAGGACGTGCCGGCGGCCTGCGCCTATGGCGAAGCCATCTTCGAAGCGCTGCGCAAGCACTTCGGCAACGACATTCCGCGTACCATCATCGAGCCTGGTCGCGGCATGGTGGGCAATGCCGGCGTCATCAAGTCGGAAGTGGTGCTGATCTCGCGCAAGGCCGACAACGACAATGTGCGTTGGGTCTATCTCGACATCGGCAAGTTCGGCGGTCTGGCCGAAACCATGGACGAGGCGATCCGCTATCCCATCGTCACGCCGCGCGACGGCGACGAGGCGTCTCCCTGCGTGCTCGCCGGCCCGACCTGCGATTCGGCCGACGTGATGTACGAGAAGACGCCGTACCCGCTGCCGCTGTCGCTGACCATCGGCGACGAGGTGCTGATCGAAGGCACGGGCGCCTATACGACCACCTATTCGGCGGTCGCCTTCAACGGCTTCGAGCCTCTCCGATCCTACGTGATCTGACGGCTCGGCGCCGGACCCGTTCGACGCTTCGATCGAGTCGCCAGATCACTCCGCCGCCGGCGTTCGCGCCGGCGACGGACTCGCTTGTGGAAAACTCCGCTCGTGAAGGATCGCGGAAATGAAAGCTCTCTTTGGAACTGCTGAAAAAGGCAAAGCTGCAGACTGGCTGCTCTCCTCGTCTAAAGGAGAGATGCCCGGTGCTGCGCCATCCTTCATCATCACTGCCGAAGCCTGCAGCGACATAGCGGCACGCGAGGCACTGCTCGACCGAGCCATGGGTCCGAAGCGCCGCAAGAAGTCGTCCGAGAAGCTGCGGCGCGGGCGGCGGCCATCGGAGGGCCTCGCCTTCGTGGCACGCGATGCCGATGGCCACGTCATCGGTACGGTGCGTCTTTGGGACGTGCGGGTAGGCGAGGGTGGCACGCGGGCGCTGCTTCTGGGACCCTTGGCTGTCGATCCGGCGATGAAGAATGGCGGGGTCGGCTCAGCGCTGATGCGCCACGCGGTTTCGGAAGCGCGCCGGCTTGGCCATGGCGCGATCCTGCTGGTCGGCGACGCGCCGTACTACGCCCGTTTCGGGTTTTCGGCTGAGAAGACCGGCGCGCTAGCCATGCCCGGCCCCTATGAGCGGCATCGCTTCCTGGCGCTCGAACTTGTTGATGGCGCGCTGGATGGCGCCCAGGGCATACTCAGGTCCTGCGGTCGCAGGCAGAAGCCGGCAAGGCTGGCGCTTGCCGCATGAAAAAGCCCGGGCGAACTATCTGTTCGCCCGGGCTTTTCAAGTGGTGGAGTTCGTTGTCAGATGATCTGGCTCAGCGCCATGGCAACCGACATGTCACCCTCGACCTTGATCTTGCCGGTCATGAACGCTGTCGTCGGGCTGAGGTCGCCGCTTACCAGCGAGTCGAGGTCGTCCAGCGAGAGCTTGAAGGTGCAGTCGGCTGGTGCATCGGCGGTCGAGATCGAGGCGCCGTCAATGACGATGACGCCATCGTCGCCGGTGTCGAACTTGACCGACCTGTCAAAACCGGAGCTTTCCACGCGGTTCCGAATCTTGTCGACGATTGCTTCGATTCCCATGACGATGGTTCCTTTTTTGGACATGGCGGCGCGACCGCGCTCGGTCGCGGAAGGCCGGCAGGATAACGGACTGTCGAAATCCGTATAGCCTCTTGTTGACGTAAACGTCAATCTGCTTAGATCGACGTGCGACCTGACGGACGCATATATTGTCGATCGATCTCTTTGTTGGAGCGTCGGAATTTTCCGAAAACCGGATTTCCACTTTTCGGTCCGGTGCTGTAGCCACCTTCGCGAAGGTCAGTGAGACGTTTCCGGCTCGGGCACGGCCTCCTCGACCGGCTGGGCCTCTCGATAGCGCACCGCGTTGTCGCGGGTTTCGGCCCGGCTCAGGAAGTCGATCTGCTCGATAATGACCTCGTGAACGAGCTTCTCGCCGACCCGCGTGTTGATACTGTCGCGAATGCCGTTCCTGAAAACGTCCAGATCGAGTTCCTCGCGCTTCGAGAAGTTGATCTGCGGATTGGCGTAGAGATAGGTATAGACCTGATCGGTGATGAGCGACTCGACCGGCACGGACAGCTTTTCGGCTTGTCCGGGCTCGACCGTATAGACCAGCCGCGTCAGGAAATAGCCGTCGACCGTCGCGCGGTTGACGATGGGCACCGAGATCACATCGGTGCGCACATAGTCCAACCCGCCGAACAGCGCCGGCTTGGCATCCGCTTCCGGTTTGCCGGCCGATGACTGAAAGGCATAGAACACCGCCGCCAGCGTTACGACGCAGATCCAGGCGGCCGCGCCGATGAACTTGATCAAGGCCTCCCCCCGAACTCGCCGGCGGTATAGGTGCCGTCCGTCTCTGCGCGCTGGATCACGTCCTGCATCAGCGCGGCGATCTCGCCGACAGCGCTCATATGGGCGCGGATCGCCGCTTCGTTGCTGGCGAGCTTCTCGCGCAGGCGCTCGATGCCGGCGCGGTGCTCGGACAACAGCTCGGCATCCTCTATTCCCTTGGTCGCCCGGGTAAGCTCGTAGAGATAGCGGCTCTTGCGCGCGTTGGAGGTCTTGAGGTCGAAGTCGCCGCCGGCGCGAATGGCGGCGGTCTCCTCATCAACGGTCTGCGAGATGCGCTCGATGATGCCAGGCAGATTGCCGAGCCGCGCCGCTGCTTCGGGACGTTTGCCCTGGCCCGGCAGGTTCTTATTGGTCGGTGTCCGGTCGGTGGTCATCAAACGTTCCTGAATTCCTTAGGATTTTGGGGTAGCAGTCGTGGCTGCCCTGTCCTCGAACAGGGTCTGCGCGATCCTGCGCTGCATTTCCTGAACCAGCGCCTGCGACAGCCTGGCCTGTTCGTCCGCCTCCGCCATTCCGGGGCCGCCGGACACCGCGTCGATCGCGGCCTTGTCTCCTGCGTCGGCGTAGTGTGGGCCAAGCACCCGGTCGGCAATGCCGATGCCGCCGCGCTCTGCCATGACATCGGCGATGCGCCCGGCCATCATCGATTTCCACATGTCGCCTGCCAACCCCTTGCCGTAGACGTTCTCGGCGTCCTTCGGCAGCATGTTCTGGATGAAGGTCTGCAATACCATGGCCTCGAAGCGCTTGAACGCCTCCGGCGATTTGGCCGATCCGGCGTTGGCGGTCACTTTCGGCCCGGCAATTTCGCCCAGCGAGAAAGCGGCGACGCCAGTCTCACCGGCGCTGCCGCCGCGCCTGGCAAGCTCGGCCCGCGCCGTCTCGATGCGGGTCGGCTCGACCGCACGGGCGACGTCCAGGACAATGTCGCTGGGGAGAGAAATCGCCAAGGAAACCGTTCCCTATCCTACCTTATCGATAGCGTTCATCCTGGACCAACAAGCTTGTGGCAACCTTACCGGTCGTCCTGCGCGGCGTTGCGCTCGATGATGTCCAGGCGTTCGCGATCGGCACTATCGCGCTCGTCGCGGCGGCGCGCCTGGCGATAGGCTTTTTCGACCATGTTGGTGCGGGCGGTGGCGGCGGCGAGCTTCTCAGCTTCGAGCCTGGCCAGCGCGGTATTCTCTTGCCTGCGGGCAAGCGCCTTGCCGATGCGGCCATGATAGATTTCCGGAAACATTGCCGAAAGCGACCCTTCGGCGTCGAACCGGTCGGCAAGTTCGGCTGCTTCCCTGCCGGCCGCCGTCGCCGTCACCAGATAGGCGGCGTGCCGTGTTTCATGCAGCGCCTTCAACTGCCCTTGTACCTTGACCAGCTTCTGCAGGCGTTCCTTTCGCGAGGTCAAATCTATCTCCCGATGGTGGCGGCAAAGAAGCCGTCCGCAAACAGTCTGAGGAAGGTTCCGGCCGCCCAATAGAACAGGATCAGGCCACCGGCGATCAGGAACGGCAGCGATATGAAGTAGACCGGGATTTGCGGCGTCAGCTTGTTGACGAAGCCGATCGTCAGATTGACCAGAATGGCGTAGGCGATGAAGGGACTGCCGAGCCGCAGCATGATCAGGAAGGATTCCGCCAGAGTATCGGCGACATCCACCAGGGCGGCGCGGGCGTTGAAGAACACGTTGAGCGGCGCCACCTGGTAGGAGGCAACCAGTGCCTTGACGATGTCGTGGTGGAAATCGAACACGAACAGCAGGAGCAGCGCCGAAAACGATATCAGCGCAGTCAGCGCCGCCTCCGGTTCGTTTTCCGCGATTGCCGCTCCAGCCATGCCGCCAAACCCCATCAGCATGGCCATGCCTGCGCCGATGAAGCCCAACGCCAGCACATAGATGCGCGCCAGAAGGCCGATCAGCGAGCCGATGAGCAGCTCCGAGGCGATCATCGGCAGCAGCACCTGCGGACGGCGGTCGACGAAGGGGACGATCTGGTCCCACAGATGGACGAGCAGCGCGCCGGTCGCTGCAACGGCGATGAACAGCCGCACCTGCATCGGCACGCGCGCGCTGGAAAACCCCGGCATCACCATGAAACAGCCACCGATGCGGCAAAACGCGATGAATGCCGCAAGCACGATGCTTTCGGCCGGGACCGTCACGAAATCGTCCCGAGCACCCGGATTTCCACGCCCTTGGCAATTTCGACATGGCTCAGCACTGGCAGCGTCGGAAACAGCCGTTCTATGATCATGCGCACATAGGGGCGCGAATCCGGCGCGGTGACGATGACGAAGCGCTCGCTCGCCTCCAGATGGCCGCGGATGGCTTTGGAGGCTTCCTCGCCGAATTCCTCGAGCTGGCGCGGGTCGATGTCGAATTCGCGAATTTCGCCCTTGGCGTCGCGCTTAAGGCTTTGGTGGAAGGCGAGATCCCAGCGGTTGCCGAGCCTCAACACCTTGAGAACGCCGCCCTCGGAAAGGTCGCCGCAGATCTGCTGCGCCATGCGGATGCGCACATGTTCGACGATCTGCTCGGTGCGGCGCACATGTGGCGCGATCTCGGCGATCGCCTCGATGATCAGATGCAGGTTGCGGATCGAAACGCGTTCGGCGAGCAGCAGCTTCAACACCGCCTGAAGGCCGGGGTAGGAGATGTGCGAGGTGCAGATTTCATCCGCGAGCTTGCGATATTCGGGGTCCTGCCGTTCGAGCAGAGCCTTCATGTCCTTGTAGGACAGGAGCTGCGGCAGGTTGTTGCGGATGACTTCGCTGAGATGGGTCAGCAGCACCGACATGTTGTCGGCCGAGGCGTATTGCTGGCGCTTGAGGTCTTCGGCAAACATTTCCGGCACCGAATAGGCGCGCATGCCGAAGGCGGGCTCGCGAACTTCCTCGCCTGGAATGTCGGGAATGTCGCGCGTGCCGAGCAGCACCATGATTTCGCCGACGCGCATCTGGTACTCGGCGACCACGGTGCCGTGGATCTTGATCTGGTAGCTCTTGCTCGGAATTGTCAGATCGTCGGTCAGTCGCACTTCCGGCACGACGAAGCCGTATTGCGTGGCGAACTTCTTGCGCATCTTGCCCATGCGGAAGGCCAGTTCCTGATGCGACACGACAAGCTTCGTCGAAAGCTGCTTGCCGATCAGGAGCTCGATCTCCGCCGTCTTGAGCGAGGCCTTCACCGAGTTCTTCTCGTCTTCCTCCTTGCTGGTCTGGGCCTGTTTCTCGAGTTCCCTGGCCTCGGCCTCGCGCTGCAACTGGCGGCGCGGGATGATGTAGCCGACGGCGGCCATCGCCCCGGCGAGCGCCAGGAAGGGGAACAGCGGCAGCCCTGGCATCATGCCCAGGACAACCAGAAGCACGGCGGCGACATGGAGCGCGCGAGGATGGGCGCCGAGCTGCCCGAACACGGCCTGGTTGGCCGAGCCTCGCGTGCCGCCCTTGGAAACCAGCAGGCCGGCCGCAAGCGACACGATCAGCGCCGGGATCTGGGTGACGAGGCCATCGCCAACCGACAGCTTTATGAAGACGTCGGAAGCTTCACCCATGCCCATATCGTGGCGGAAATAGCCGATCGCGATGCCGCCGACGATGTTGATCGCGGTGATGATCAGGCCGGCAATGGCGTCGCCGCGCACGAATTTGGACGCGCCGTCCATCGAGCCGAAGAAGGAGCTTTCCTCCTCCAGTTCGCGGCGCCTCAGCTGCGCGGTCTTGTCGTCGATCACGCCGGCCGAAAGATCGGCATCGATCGACATCTGCTTGCCGGGAATGGCGTCGAGCGTGAAGCGCGCGCCGACCTCCGCGATACGGGTGGCGCCCTTGGTGATGACGATGAAATTAACGATGACCAGGATCAGAAAAACAATCAGGCCGATGACGAAATCGCCGCTCATGACGAGTTGCGAAAAGCCGCTGATGACATAGCCGGCAGCGTGGGTGCCAACGTTGCCCTCCGAAAGAATCATGCGCGTGGTGGCGATGTTGAGCGACAGGCGCAGCATCGTCGCGATCAGCAGGATCGTCGGGAACGAGGAGAAATCGAGCGGCCTCTGTATCCACAGCGCCACCATCAGGATCAGCACCGATAGCGCGATCGAAAAGGCAAGCCCGATGTCGATGAGGAATGCCGGGATCGGCAGGAACAGCACGGCCAGGATGACGACGATGCCGAGCGCGAAAAACACATCGCGTCCGCTTTTGGATGCGCCGCCTGCGGCCATTGTTTCGGTGATCGCCATCTCTTCCCCAAGCTCGTTCCCGACACGCGCGGTTCGGGCGGTTGCACCCTAGATGCCCAAGCTTGCGCGAACATGGGAGCGAGCCGAACTTTTCGTCTGCTGGTCGTGGTCTCCTGGCCTGCAGAGGAGGCTAGAGTACGACTCTTCATTGCCGGTGTTGGTTTTGCGCCGTCTGGCGAATATCCTGCACCGGCCTTTGCCTCCTTCATCGGTCACGGCATGGATCCTCGGGCCTGACCCGAGGATGCATGCCGTACCCGAACCGGCCGCCTCAAGCGCTCAAAGGTGAAGAGGTCAACGGCAAATCGCCGCGATTGCATCCCTATCAATGCAGGTCGATTGGGCCTTTGGGCGTCACGATGGCGACGGCGCGGGTCGGCGGGCGCTCGATCATGCGCCGCACGCGCGGCGGCTCCGTGCCGCTGTGAAGAGCCCTCAGGCGTTCGCCGACGATCGCATCGGCATGGGTGGCGCGTTTGTTGTGGCGGATATATTCGAGCCAGGTCGGGGTCTGGTAGCTCTCGGTCCACAGTTGAGGATCGCCGAGGTCGCGCACCAACGTCCAGTTGCGCGCGCCATCGCGACGACGAACGCGCCGGCGCTCGGCCATTGCTTCCATGAATGCGGGCACGTCGTCTTCCTTGATGACATATTCGATGGAGATCGAAATCGGGCCGCTGCGCGGCTTCAGATCGAGCGACAGATGCGGCTCGGTCCAGCGGTTGAGCGGATCGAGGTTGAGCTCGGGATGCGGCGGAAGCGAAATGACCAGGCCGATTGCCGCGCCGCCGAGCATGGCGACGGCTGCCGCAATCAGGGCGACATCGGCTCCGTAGGTTTCGGCGGTCAGGCCCCAGAGCCAGCTTCCAAGGGCGATGCCTCCGAAAGTGGCGGTCTGATAGATGGAAAGCGCCCGGCCGACCACCCAGCGCGGCGTCGACATCTGCACGGTGACATTGAAATGCGACAGCGCCAGCACCCAGCAGGCGCCGCCGATCAAAAGCCCGATCGAGCTCAACCAGGCGCTGGAACTGAGGGCGGCAATGCCGGCGCAGAAGGCGAAGCCGAGGAAGGCGACCCGCACCATGGTCTCGCCGGAAAGCACGCGCCTGATGCGGCTGCTGGAGAGCGCGCCGCCGACCGCGCCGACGCCGAACGCCCCGAGCATGACGCCGTAGGTGAGCGGCCCGCCATGCACGAGGTCGCGCGCGATCAGCGGCAGCAAGGCCAATATGGCGCTTGCCGTCAGGCCGAAAGAGAAACTGCGCAGCAGCACCTTGCCGATATCAGGCGACATGGCGACATAGCGAATGCCGGCGGTCATCGCCGCTCCCAACGTTTCCCTCGGCAGGGTGCTTTCCGGCAGCTTCGGCTTCCACCTGAAAAGCACGAAGATCAACGGCACATAGCTCAGCGTATTGACCGCAAAGGCCGCCGCTGCCCCGGCCGCCGCGACGATGACGCCGCCTATGGCCGGACCGACGCTGCGCGTGGCGTTGAAGCCCATCGAATTCAGCGCCACGGCGGCCGGCATGTCGGCACGCGGCACCATATCGCCGACGGAAGCCTGCCAGGACGGGTTGTTCAGCGCGGTCCCGCAGCCGATGAGGAAGGTGAAGGTGAGAAGCAGCCAAGGCGTGATGAAGCCGAGATAGGCAAACAGCGTTAGCAGCGCGGAAACGATGAGCAGGAAGGTCTGCGCGGCAAGCATGATGCGGCGGCGGTCGAAACTGTCGGCGATGGCGCCGGAAGCCAGCGAAAATAGCATGATCGGCAGCGAGGTGGATGCCTGCACCAGCGCCACCATATCCGAGGAGGTGGCGATCGAGGTCATCATCCAGGCGGCGCCGACGGTCTGGATCAGGCCGCCGAAATTCGATGCGAGGCTCGCCGTCCATACCGCGCGGAAAGTGCTATTCCTGAACGGGGCCAGCGGCGAGCTTCGATCGTTGGCCATATCATGGTTCATGGTTGCGAGCCCGTCGGCTCGAGATGATGCGACTCGCAGCTTGTCATACGGCCAGAGTAGAGCAGCAAACGTCCGGAGGGAACCAGCCTGCCGCCGCCACAGAGCGGTCCAGACGGCGGTCGAAAGCGCGTTCGCCCGTCAGAAGCCGGCTTCGATGCGCTCGAAGATCACATTGGTGAACGCTGAAATCTGGGCGCCGATGAACGGCCCGGTAAAGGCCACCACGACCATGATGGCGACGATCTTCGGCACGAAGGTGAGGGTGATTTCCTGGATCTGCGTCAGCGCCTGGACAAGCGCGATGGCAACGCCGACCAGCATCGCCGCCGCCACCACCGGGCCGGAGGCGGTCAGGACCGTCCAGATCGCGAACTGGACGAGATCGAGGGCATCGGCCTCGTTCACGCTTCGCCCGGCTTGATCACCACGCCCGGGCCCATGACGACGCTCTCGCCATTGTCCAGAACGGCGACGATGCCGTCCGACATGATCCGGACTTCCGCGACTTTGCCGGAAAGCGTGCCATCGGCGGAAGCGACCGTTCGCCCGATCAGCGCGCCGGCCTGCGACAGGCTGGAGGCCTGGAGCAACTGGTCGAGCTTGGTGTTGATCTGCACCGACTGTTCGACCTGCGAGAACGAAGCGAGCTGGGCGACGTACTGTGTCGAATCCATCGGATTGGTGGGGTCCTGGTTCTTCATCTCGGCAACGAGCAGGCGCAGGAAGGACTGGTAGTCGACCTGCGTCTTCGACGGCTTGTCGGTCAAGACATTGGCATTGGGCGCAGGGGTGGAGCCAATGGTCATGGTCATCGGTCTATTCTCCTACAGCGATGGGACGTAGCGCGGCGGCGGGTTCAAATGAAAGCGCCTGCTCTTCGAGGCGATAGAGCGAGCGCACCGCCTTCAGTGCCTCGTAGACGCGGCCTTCTCCGACCATGCGGTCGACCTGCTTGAGCGTCGTGCGGATGTGTTCGTCGGCGAAATTCGCCAGGAGAAGCGGCAGCGACTGGCGAAACATCTCGCGCGCCTGAGACGCGCCCGCCGGTTCCATGAGCATGATCTGGATCATGAAATAGAGCTGGCGCAGCGGGGTCGAAGCTTCGTCCGGCTGGAGCACATGGCCTTCGAGCAGGAACTGCACATCGTTGAGCAATTCGAGCGTGACCTTGCGGTCGACCTTGATGACGGCGCCGTTGATGTAGATCTTTTCGTTGGGTTTCAGGGAGATCTTCAGCGTCGTCTTCATTGAATTCCGTCGCGGATTATCTGCGAAATCTCGATCAGGCCTTCGAAATTCTCCGATCTTCCCTGGCGTATCTCGTCGCTTTCCCTGAGCAGCCACAGGCCGATCGAGATCAGGTTGGCGCGAAGCTCGTTGGGCAGGGCGTTTTCCGTGCTGCCGAGGTCCTCGATGAAGGTCGTCCAAACGCGGTTGGTGAAATGCAGCGCCTCGATGGCCTCGGTCGACCTGGCGCCGGCGGCTCTGGCCGCCGTCAGCATCTCGATCGAGCGGGTAAGCAACTGCCGTTCGCGGTCCTTGGCGTCGGCGATCGAGTCGGTCTGAACGTCGGCATAGGAAAATTGATACATCGTGCGCCCCGTCTATGCCGTTCAGCTTATGAATCTGAGCAGGCTGAGCTGCTGAATGCGCGCCGTCAGCGCGTAGGAGGTCTCGATATGGCCGAGAAGATCGGACACCCGTGTGGCCGCCTCGTAAGGATCGACGCCTTCGGTTTTCAGGATGTGTTTCTGAAACAGGTCCGACTGGCCCTCGAGGCGCTTGGTGGCGTCGGCGATGCGGGTTTCGACAATGCCGGTGCGGGCCTCCAGATTGGCAAGGTCGCCCAGCGCCTCGCCGACCATCACCGCGGCGCGCTCGCTGAGAGCCGCGCGGGCCTCGTCGCCAATGTTGCTCGACAGAAGGGCATTCAGCGTCGCCGCTGCCACGGCAATCTTGCGGAAGCCGATTTCATTGGCGCTGACGGACGTTTCCGCCGTTTCATTGAGCGCGATGCGGCTGACGATGCGCTGGTCGGACGCGCTCGACCAGAGCGCCGGCCAGCCGGCATCGACGAATTGCGGCTCGACCACGGTGGTCATGAAGGATTCCATTGCGGCCGTATCTATCGATGCGGCGGCAGGGTCGTCCGGCGCCACGCCGAAATGGGCGAGAAACGCTGCATCGAAATCGGTTTTCGCCGCACCCGGAGCAGTGAAGCTGAGATCGCCGATCGGCTTGGCGTCGGTGTTGATGCCGGCGAAGATATATTCGCCGGCGACATTGGTGTTGAGGAGCGCGGTAAGCGTCGCCAGGGTCTTCTCGGCGGCATCCTTCGTGATGGTGAAGTCCGTGCGGCCGGCGGTATGGACCGTCAGCGCCGACAGCAGCGACTGGGCGGCGTCCGCTGCCTGGCCGATGGCCGATTGAGTGACCGACAGGCGCGACGCGGCGAGTGCGTTGGTATCGACAATGTTCTTCATGCGGTCGAGCTCGCGCATGAAGGAGATCGACTGGGTCGTACGTGTGCCGAGGGCCAAGCCCTTGTCGGCTACGAAGCCGGTATTGGATTCCTTCTGCGCGGTGACCAGTGCGGCCTGGTTGCGCATCATGGAATAGCGCATCGCCTGCGAAATGGCCGACGAGGAAACGAAAGAAGTCTTCATCGCGTCACCTTACCGCCGCAAGCAGGGCGGCCATCATTTCGTCGACGGCCGAGATGAGCCGCGCCGACGCCTGGTAGGAGTGCTCCAGGTCGAGAAGCAGCGACATTTCCATGTCGACATTGACGCCGGTTTCGTTGGACAGCGCCTCGGCGGTGCGCACGGCCATGGCCTCCTTCGATTCGGCGGCGCGGGAGGCCTCCTGTCTCAAGCCCTGGAACCAGCCTACCGAATCGGCCGAATAGCCGTTGAGGCTCGTTCTGATGCCGATGCCGGCGGCGGCGTCAAAGTCCATCGGCTGATCGAAGCGGTTGCTGTAGGAGATCAGCAGATCGGCATAGGAAGCGCCGCCCGGATTGGCGACATAGCCGGCGCCATTGGCGCCGCCGTCGCGTAGCAGTGCCGGATTTGCGGTAAAGGCAGCGTTTAGGCTGATCGTGCCGGCAAGCCCGTTGATCAGCGTGCCGGCAGCCGGCATGTTGTTCGGCGGCGGGTTGCCGGCGCCGGGCCAGGTAAAGAGGCCGGGCGCATCGGGCAGCGTGCCGGGTACCGCCGGATCGGTTTCGGCGAAGGCCGCGATCAGGCCGCGCGCGATCTCGTCCATCTGGCTCTGCATGGTCAGCGCGACATCGTCGCGCAACTGGATCAGGCCGGCGATCTTGCCGGCGGCGTCGGTGTTGCCGCCCGCGCCCATCGTCACCGGGACACCGTCGACCAGCACCTTGTTGCCGGCCGCACCCGCCGCGTAACCCGCTGCCGGTTCGAACTTGATGCTGCGCGGCACCGTTTCGAACAATGTCGTGCCGTCGGCGGCCATGACGACCATGTCGTTGTCGGCGCGCGTGAAGGTGGAAACCGGAACATATTCCGAAATCTTCTTCAAAAGCGCGTCGCGCCGATCGAGTGCGTCGGAAGGGTCGCGGCCGGTCCGCTCGGCGTTGACGACTGCCTTGTTGGCGTCGTGGAACTGGCTGAGCAAGCCATTCAATTCGTTGACGGCGGCGGCTATTTCCTGATCCGTCTCGACGCGGAATTTCTGTATGGCCGCGGTGCCGTCATTCAGCGTACGCACCACCTGTCGGGCCGTGTTGACGACGTTGTCGGCAAGCAGGCGGTTCGAGGGTGCAGCCGAATATGTCTGCAGGGCTTCCTGCAACGCGCCGAGCATTTTTGCCGGCGAGGTGGCGTCGTCGACGCCGTTCACCGTAAAGCCGAGCCGCTCCGCGCCCGAATAGAGAGTGCTTTGCCCGCTCCAGGAGGAAATGGCTGAGAGGTTCTGACGGAAGAGCTGCTCGTTGGTGGCGCGGTGTATCTCGACGACGCGCGCGCCCGGAGCCAGGCTGGAAAGTACGGCGCTGCGCCGCGAATAGTCCGCGTTACCCGCATCCATGACGTTGCGCGAAAGAACGCTGGTCTGACGGCTGGTGTTCAGCAGCGAGGATTGCGCGATGTTCAGTGCAGTGGATAACGACATGCCTTATTTCCGTTGAACCCGCCCGTGCGGGTTACCTCTTGAGGTTCACCAGAATGTCCATCAGGTCCGCTCCGGTCTGGAACACTTTCGAGTTCGCCGTGTAGCTGCGCTGCGATTCGATCATGTCGGTGAGTTCCTGCGCGATATCGACGTTGGAGCTTTCAAGCGCGCCGGCGACGACTTTGCCCCTGCCGCCCTCATTGGCGAAACCCATCTGCACCGAGCCGGACTCGCCGTTCGGCACGAACACGTTGCCGGGCAGCACCGTCAACTGGTCGGGGCTTTGCACGTCGGCAAGGGGAATGCGGAAAATCGGCTTGAAGGTGCCGTTTTCGTATTGGGCGTAGACGGTGCCGTCCTCGCTGATCTGGACGCCGGCGATGCCGCTTGGCGCGTTGCCGTTGGCCTTGGCGTCGATCACCGTGTAGCTGGTGTCGAGCTGGGTCATCTTGGACAGATCGATGACGATATCCTGGTCGGGCTTGGCCGGAATCGGCGGAGGTCCGGGGATGGCCGGCGTGCCCGGAATGGTCACGGTGACGTCGAGCGGCGTGGTGGTAAGCTTGCCGTTCGTGGGGTCGAAAGTCAGGGTCTGGAGCCCGATCCGCCCATCGCCGCCATAGGGAAAGGAGACGTCCGGCGCGGCATCGGCCTGATTGTAGATCGCGACTTCCCAGGTGTTGTCGCCGGTCTTGGTATAATAGACATCGAGCAGCACTTCGCCGCCGAGCGAATCATAGGTCAGCAGCGACGATTTAGCCGAATAGACGGCGCCGGCAGCGTTGCTCGACGCCGGCTGCGTCGGCGGCACCGCGGATGCGCCGACGATTGTGGCGTCCTCCGGCAGGTTGGCCGTGAACACTCCGGATGTGGAGGGAACGGCGGTCAGTTCCTGCTGCGAGATGGTGACCGGCACCAGGCCGCCGAAGCCGTTTGCGGCAGCGCTTGGCACGCCATTGGCGTAGCTGTAGCCCATGAGCTGGTAGCCGGCGGCGTTGATGAGACGCCCCTGGCTGTCGGGCACAAACGAGCCGGCGCGGGTCAGAACCGGCGAGCCGCTGGCGTTCTTCACCACGAAGAAGCCGCTGCCATTGATCGCGAGATCGCTGCCGGAAGTGGTGTATCTGAGGTCGCCCTGCTGGCTGATCGAGGTGCGCACCGTCGTGGTGACGCCACCCGACGTGTAGTTGCCGCCGGCGGTGGGAATGATCAGCGAGGAAAATTCCGTGCTCGACCGCTTGTAGCCGGTGGTGCTGGAATTGGCGATGTTGTCGGCGACGGCGGACAGGCGGTTGGCCTGCGCATTCATGCCGGACACGCCGGTTCGCATCATTCCGTACAAGCTCATCGAAGCGTCTCCTGGGTTTTCAGACCGCTCGACAGGCTAGCTTTGCTTGCTTGCGCGAGGCTGGCGGCGACAAGGCTCATTGGATGACGAGCCGGTAGCCCAGGAAACGCTTGGAATCGATCGGATCGAAGCCGAGCCGCTCGCGCAGTTTCTTGCGCAGCTTGCTGATGTGGCTTTCCACCACGTTCTCTTCGACCTCTTCGTCGAAAATACCGTATATGGCGTTGAAAACCTGGGTTTTGGTGACGCGGCGGCCACTGTTGCTCGCCAGATATTCGAGGATGCGGCGCTCGCGGCGCGGCAGCGGCAGCGGCTCGCCGTCGATTTCGGGATCGCGCCCGTCGAGGAAGATGCGCATCGGTCCGATCTCGGTGAAGTTCGTTTCTTCATGCGCGCGACGGCGGATGGCGGTGATGCGCGCCAGGATCTCGCGGATATGAACCGGTTTGCGGATAACGTCATCGACGCCGGCCTCGAACAGCTTCAGCGTGTTTTCGAGCGAATGTTGGTCGCTGAGCGCGATCACCGGCGCGCCGGTGCGGTCGCGAAGCCGCCGGGGGGAGATTGAATCGTCGCTGCAATCGCCGATCAGGAACGCCTGGACGGATTTGAGATCGGCCTCGGCCGCACTTTCCACCCACTCGCCGAAATCGCTCGATCCGAAGCCGGCGCTTGCCACGCCCTCCCGATCGAAAAGTGAATGGAATCCGTCTTTAACGAGTTTTCGCTCGTCCACGATCACGATCATCGGCCCCGCTCCGAATCAGCTGAAATGTCTGACGGACAAGTCGTAAACGCTGCGATGAATCCTGAAAAACCATCAATTCTTGTGGGTATTTTTTGGGGAGTCAAAAATCATGGGGCCGGCAAAAGTGGGGGCCGCGGAAGCCTGTTATCCGCAGAATGCCCGCGCGTTGCTGGTCCATTTGCCGAAGCCGGTGGCGACCATATTGGCGATGACGCGGCAAACATAGCGCTTTTGCGCGGGGTCGTTGTCGGGTCCGGCATGATAGCGGGCGACGGCCATCGACCAGGTTTCGTGTCGGGAGTGTAGCTTCACCAGAAAGCGGGCGGCATAGTCGACGTTGCGGCGCGGGTCGAGCATGTCGTCGATGCTGCGGAAATGCTCGGCGTGGTAGTGATGATTGATCTGCATGCAGCCGAGATCGATCAGCTTGGCGCCGTTGCGACGGGCGCGCTCGACAGCCAGCACCGCCTCCCGGCGTGAGGCGGGAAACACTGCCTTGCCCTCGATGTTGAGCGCATTGGGTTGCAGGCTGCCCTTGCGGCCGGTTTCCGTCAGGCCGACGGCATAGAGGATGCCGACCGGAACCTGATAGCGATCGGCGGCGCGCAGGATTTCCGGCTCACACGGATTGGCGAAGGCCTGTGTCGCCGAGATGCTCGATATGGAAGCACTAGATATAAAGGCCGCCGCCAGCCCGATCGGAGGGCGCCGAAGCCGCCGGTTTTGAGCCATGGGAATTCTCGTTTCCGTTGCTTCTCGATTGCCCGGCCGACTGCTGGTCGCGTCCGCCGCCGGAGCCGGGCTGGTTCTGGTCGCGGGCGTTCAAGCCTGCCGAAGACGCACTGGCCTCGGTGCGCGCTTGCGGCGAATTCGCCGTCTGCGGCTGCTGGATCGTGACCTGATCGACATCGAGGCCGAGCGCGCGCAGCGATTTGACGATCGTATCGCTGTCGGCGGTCAGGCGCTGATAGGCGTCGCGCGTCTCGACGCGCAGTTCCACGGTCAGCTGCTCGCCGGCGAGTCGCAAATTGGCCGTCACCATGCCGAGTTCGGCCGGGTGCAACTGGATTTTCAGGGCGTGCGCCGAGGACAGGCCGGCCTGCGCCGGCAGCGGCCGGAAGGTCGGGGCAGCGGCTTCGCGCCAGCTTGCGTCGCCGGCGATCATGCCGACAAGGACGGAGGCGGTCGAACCCGAGGGCTGTGCCACCGGCGCCGGTATGTTCTGCTGCGAAAGGACAGTGACAGGATTGCCTTTCGGCTCGGGCCGTCTGCCCGCGACTGCAGACGGCGCTATGTCTACCGTCGTCTTTGCCTCGGCATCGTTGCCCGCAATGTCGATCATTGCCGCAGTTGCGGGATCGTCATGCGATTGCACCGACAGCGCTGGCGGGAGCGTCACCATCGGGGAATCGGGCAATCGGATCGTGGCAGGGGTGGCAGGGGTGGCAGTCGCGTCCTTGGCGCCCCTGACGTCATCGATTGCATGGCCGGCCGTGGCCAGCGCCGTGGCGGCCGCAGCGAAACCGGCGCCTGTCGTGACCAAAAGATTTCGGCCACTGTCTAGGGGCGCACTCCGCGCGCCTCCGGTGTCGTTGGGGTGTCTCGGCTTCGACCTGCCGTCTTCCGGAGGTGGTCCTTTCCCGTTCGCGACAAGCTCGTTCAACAGGCTGAGCGCCGATGCCGGTTCGACGGCGGAATCCGCCGGCATGTCGATCATAGGCTGATCCGCCCTATCTGCATCGACATCGGCCGACGGGTCGGGGCGCACCTTGGAAGGGATATCTTTCGCCGGTATGGCAGGCGGATGGCGAGTTCCGGACTTGCGCGGCTCGACAAAATCGAGCTTCGCGCTGAACTCACCGTCTTCCCCGCGGGCGTCGGCGCGCGACTTGCCGATATTGGCGTTGCTTGCGAGCGTCGTCGCGTTGCCGATGATGAGCGTCATTGAACATCCTCCGCAAGCAATTTGTCGATTTCGTCGAGCTTCCGGCGTGCTTCGGTAAGCTCGGCTTCTATCGGATCGGCGCTGGCCTTGGCGTCGGCGCCGGGCCCGGGCGCGGCCGGGATCAGAGCCTCCGGTGCCTCGATCTCCTGCACCGCTGGTGATGTGGCCGGCCCGGTCGCCGGCAGCGCGCTCGTGAGCTTGGCCGCGACGGCGGCAACCGCGTCGTAGAGCTTGCGGTCGCCCTGCGACAGCTTGCGGCGATCAATGTCTTCAAGCAGCGCATTGATTTCACTTGCCGTTCCGGAGGTCACCGACGAAAGGCTGGCGTAGAGCAGGGCACGCGGATCCTTCGTTCCGGCAGGTGTGCTTTCCTCCGCTTTTGCCGAGGCGAATGCCGCGAGATCCTTGAAGCCCTCTATCGCGGCGCGGCGCGCAATGCGCAGATAGATGGTGCGCCGGCGCTCGGCATCCATCATCGCGGTGATGTCGGCAATTCTTTCCAGGTCGACGGAGGCTTGAAGGGTGACCACGCCGGATACGAAGGAATCGGCGAACTGGGCCGCATAGGGCGACAGCAGGTAGCGATTGACATATTGGGTGGAGGCAAGCGTGAAACGTTCGGTCTCGCCCAGGCCGGCCGCCAGGTCGATCGAGCGGCGCAGGGCGGCTTCCTCGATGAGCGTTCCGGGGCCGAGCAGGCGCACCGTGTCGAACAGCTTCAGCGCGGCTTGCGGATTTTCGGCACTCGCCACCGAGCCCTTCACCAGCGCCAGGAATGCGCCGAGGCCGGGCTCCAGCTTCATCGGATCGATCGGCCCGAGCGTCGAGCGGGCGCTGATCGTCTGGCCGTTGAGATAGTCGAGAACGCCCCTGCCGATGCCGCGCTTTTCTTCATCCAGGTTGAGCCGCGACAGCACCTTTTCGATTGTCGCCGGGTTGCCGCCGCTCATGCCGTAGACCAGCAGCGCACGATAGTTGCGCGGTTCGTCGAAAATTTCCTTGTCGGCGGCAATCAGCCGTGCGTCGATCATTTCGAGCAGCTTGCGCTGCATCGGCATGGCCGCATGGTCGCCAGCGGCAATGCGGTCCTGTACGAGTTGCAGCGAGCGCACCATCTGGAATGGCGCCAGTTGCCCCGCGCTTTCGGCGCGCAAGGGTGCCGGCAACGAGGCCGCAAGCAGCGCCAGGCCGGCCAGTCCATATAGCGCCCGGGCTTTCCTCATCCGCCGGTCTCCAGCAGAATCTCGATGCGCCGGTTGGCAGCGGCGAACGGATCGGCGGCATCCTTGAGCTTGCGGTCGGCGAAGCCGCCGACCTCCATGACGCGCTGCTCGTCCAGTCCCGCGCGCACCAGCATGTAATAGGCCGACTGGGCGCGTGCTCCCGACAGCCGCCAGTTATCGTAGGTGCCGCTCTTGAACGGCCGGGCGTCGGTGTGGCCGCTGATGGAGATCTTTCCGGGCTGGCTTATCAGCGCCTTGCCGATCTTTTCCATCGCCAGCACGAGTTCGCGGCGCGGCATGGCGGAGCCGATCTCGAACATGCCGAAATCGAGCTGGTCGGTTATCGAGATGGTGACGCCCTTGTCGGTCGCGGTGACGGAAATACCGTCATGAAGCTTGTCGCCGGGCTGGAAGGCGCGGGCAAGTTCCTGTTCGATCTGCCTGGCTGCCTGCACGGTCGAAGCAGCGGGTTCATCGGTCTTGGGTGCCGGCGCATCCGCCTTGGCCTGCTCCGGCCGCGCCTCGGGCTCGGCCTTGCCTGCCGTATCGGCTTTTGCCGGCTCCTCACTCGGCGCCTGCGAGGTCTGCTCCTCCGGCTTTTTGGCCTCGGGCTTCGGTCGCTCGGCGCTCGCCTCGGCGGCGAGCGGCGTTGCGACCTGCTCGGTCCAGAAATCGGGGGCGAACGGATCGCGGTAGGACTCGCCGCCCGACGCCCCGGTAGCCGGGCCCGACTCCTGCGCGCCGCCTTCGCCCTTGTCGCTGACATTCTGCCGCGTACCGGTTTCGGCGGCGATCTCGGCAAGCACCGCATAGGGATCAGCAAACAGATGCTCATCGGAATGACGCACCTCATCCAGCGAGGCAGCCGAATTCTGCTCGGTCGAAGGGCCTGCATTGCCGCGCCCGTCGACGCCGCCATCCTTGTTGCTGGCGTCCTGCGGGTCTTCGGCGGTCAGCCCCACCGCATTCGGCCCGTCGCCGATGCTTTCCAACCCCTTGCGGCTGGAATTCTTGTCCATCAGCTTGACCGGATTGAAATAATTGGCCACCGCCGCCTTGGTTTTTTCGTCGGTGGCGCTGATCAGCCACATGACGAGGAAGAAGCACATCATCGCCGTCATGAAATCGGCGAAGGCGATCTTCCAGACGCCGCCGTGATGCGCGTCCTCCTCGTTATGCGGGCGCCTGACGACGATGATCTGATGCTTGACGTGTTCGATGTCGACGGTGTTCACGCAAGTATCTCCGAAATCACCGCAGACCACTCCGAAAGACGCGTTTCGAATATGTCGCCGTCAATGACGACGGTCAGATCGAGGCCGGGGTCTTCGGCGTAGTCGAAGCGCGCGGCTTGGTCGGGAAGGGCTGCGCACAGCGCTTCGAACAGAGACCGCGGGCCGCGGACGCGAATGCGGACTGCCTCGCGGTCGGCCGTCGCCTCGCGGATCGCGCCGGCGAGGCTGTCGAGCGCTTTGGTTCGCAGGTCCTCGCTCAGGATGCCGCTGAGGAGCCGCGCCGCCCCGGTGGTCGCGAGATCGCTCACCTGCGCCTGCATTTGCGCGAAGCGTTGCTCGACGAGGTTGGCCGTCTCCGAGCCGAAGCGCTGCATCAAAGCTTCGATTTCAACCGCATGCCTTTCGCGCTCGGCGGTCAGGGCGGCCGCATGGACCTCGGCCAGCCGTGCCTCGAGTTCTGCTTCGGCGCGTTCGACCTCGGCGCGTATGATGTGCGAAATATCCGGTTGAGGCACGGATTGGGCAACGGCAGGCGCGAGCTCCTGCCTCGCCCCGACCGTGGAAACGGCGCCGGGCGCCACCGTGGGAGCGGCGCCGAAATCCGGCAGTAGATCGAAAAGCGCCAATGCCGCCATCAGGCTGCGACTTCTTCATGCGCCCATTTGCGCAGGATGAGCGCGGTGCGTTCCTCGTTGAGGTCGACCATGCGGGCAAGCCGCTCCTGCGGCGCCGGGCGGATCTTGCGGCGAAGGTCGTCGAGCGGGTTCGTCGGGCGTGAAACGCCTTCGGTGGTCACCGCCTCCGCATCGGCCGATTGCGGGTTGGGCAGCGAGCGCTGCACCTCCTCGAAGCTCGGCGCCGCCAGCGCCTCCACCGGCTTGACCAGCGAGGAGGCCAACGGCCGCAGGCCGAAGAAGGCGACCAGGAAGACGACGACGATGAAGGCGGCGGCATTGATCAGCGTGCCGGCATGTCGGCCGATCCTTTCGAAAATGCCCGGCTCTTCGATTTCGACGCCATCGAGGCCGTTGACGAATTCGACCGCCGACACGTTGATGACATCGCCGCGTGCCTGATCGAAGCCGGCAGCCGAACCCACGACTTTCTGGATTTCAGCGACGCGTGCGTCAAACATCTCCGGCGTCGCATCCTTGCCGAGAATGGCCGCCAGCCGTTCCTGGTTGACGACGACCGCAATCGACATGCGCGTGACCTGATAGCCGTTGCTGACGGTGGCGATGCGCTTGGAGTTCATCTCGTAATTGGTCGTTTCTTCCTTGCGTTCGCTCTGTTCGGACGATTCCGGCCCGTTGGCCGGAGCAAGATCGGCTTCCGGCAAGTTCTGCTCGACTGTGGCGGGGGAGGCGGCCGAGCGGCGGTTGGCGTTCTCATTGGCGCGCACCACTTGCACCGAGCGCTCGACCCGGGATTCGGGATCGAAGATGGTTTCCTCGGTCTGGCGCGAATCGGTGTTCACATCCGCCTTGACGCTGGCGCGGAAATTGTCGGGACCGAGATAGGGCGTCAGGGCGCGGCGGATGTTCTCCTCGATCTGCGTTTCGACGGTGCGCTCAACGCCAAGGGAGCGGCTGGCGCTGCCATTGATCGGATCGTCGCCGGCGGCAAGCAGTGTGCCGCTCGAATCGAGCACCGTTACCTTTTCGGCATTGAGACCGGGAACCGCGGCGGCAACCAGATGGCGGATCGATTGGGCGCTCTTGACGGCGTCGACGCCGGAAGCGCGGATGACCACGGAGGCCGAGGGCTGCTGCTCCTCGCGGCGGAAATTGGCGCGCTCCGACATGACGATGTGGACCCGGGCGGCGCGAATGCCGTTGATCGACTGGATGGTGCGGGCGATCTCGCCCTCCAGCGCGCGCACGCGGGTGATCTGCTGCATGAAGGAGGTGAGGCCGAGCGAGCCGACATTGTCGAACAGCTCGTAGCCGGCATTGGCGCTTGTCGGCAGGCCCTTTTCGGCAAGCAGCATACGGGCATTGGCGGTCTGCCCGACCGGAACCAGCACCGTCGTGCCATCGGAGGCGACGTCGAAGCCGATGCCGGCCTCGCCGAGCACCAGCCCGATCTGGTTCACGTCGGAGCGCTCCAGCCCGACATAGAGCGTCTCATAGGCGGGCCTGTTGAGATAGAAGGCGGCAACCCCGATGACGGTCATCACCAGGGCGGCGACGCCGGCCATGATGGCGAGCCGCTGCGGGCCGAAACTCTGCAGGTTCGAGAGGATGGTTTGAAGTTGCTGCGGCACGGATCGACGGCTCCAGGGTAACAGTCCGCGGGCAGACTAGACGCCGAAGCTTGTGCGAAAATGAAATCGGGCCGCACTCCCGAGGAAGCGCGGCCCGAACTGTCCCGTCAAAGTGACGGTGGATGGTTTTAGCGGAACAGCGACAGGATCTGCTGCGCGGAACCGTTGGCGATCGACAGCGCCTGGATGCCGAGCTGCTGCTGAACCTGCAGCGCCTGGAGGCGGGTCGACTCTTCGTTCATGTCGGCATCGACAAGAGCGCCGACGCCACGGTCGATGGCATTGCTCAGGTCCTTGACGAAGTCCTGCTGCATGCCGATGCGGCTCTTGACGGCGCCGAGGTCGGATGCGGCCGTAGTAACGGACTGAGCCATCGTATCGATGTTGCTGATGAAGCTGTCGAGTTGCGCTTCGGTTGCGCTGGAGATGTTGATGGCCATCACGCCACCGCCGGTCGCCGCACCGGTCACCTCGGCAACAGTCGTGAAGCCGATGCTCGCGGTGCCGGCCGTGGTGCCGTCGGCCAGCGTCGACGCAACGCCGGTAACCTCGACCGACGAGGAAGTGCCCGTGGTCTTCGACGTGATGACCAGCTTGCCGTCGACATTGCTGGCCGTTGCGCCGCTCAGGCCACCGGTCGTCGCGTTCATGCCGGCGACGACATCGTCCAGCGTGAAATTGTCCGGATCGGCAACCGTGATGTCGATATCCTGTGCCGCTCCGCCATCAACCGCCACGCTGACAGTGAGCGTGCTGCCGGCGTCGAGGTTGCCCTTGGTCCAGCTAAAGGCGGCGGACGTCCCGGACGCCGAGGTGCCGGACTCGAGAAGACCATTTGCCGTCGCGCCGGCATCGAACAAGGCGACTTTCGATACATCGACGTCAATGGTGCCAATGGCAAGCGTGCCGTCGCTGCCGCGCGAGAAAGAGGCGACAACTTTCTCGGTGCCGTTGTAACCGGCTGCGCTGGAATCGACGGAGAGCCAGTTCGAGCCCGAGAAGGTTGCCGCCGAGGCGACGCCCTGCAGCTGTTCCTGGAGCTGGGTGATTTCGGCCTGGATCTTGGACTTGTCGACACCCGGCTGCTTGGCAGCAACCAGCTTGGTCTTGATATTGTCCAGAATGTCCTTCGTGGCGTTCATCGCGGTTTAGGCGACGTCGACAGTGGCGGCGCCGAGACCAAGCGCGTCCTTCACGGTCGAAAGGGCCTTGTTGTCGGAGCGCATGGTGGTGGCGATCGACCAATAGGCGGCGTTGTCGGAAGCTTCGGCCACGCGCAAGCCGGTCGAGATACGACCCTGCGTGGTGGAGAGGTTCTTATTAGTCTGTGCGAGCGTCTTCAGCGCCGTCATTGCGGACGCGTTGGTGAGAATGCTGGACATAGGTCCTGCCCCTTTGTGATCTGATTTTTTCGAGGGACATGCCGGAGGACTACCGGCAAGGACGGAGCGGCATCATGCCTATGATCCGCAGATGGGATCACCCGTCCTCAATGCATGCCTTTATGGAGGGCAATTCCTACCAAAAGGATAATTCCGAAACGTAGAATCGATTCGTTTGCTCAAGTAAAGGACCGCACCATGCTGCCGACCAAAAGGTTCCAACCGTCGACCAGCACGAAGAACAGGATCTTGAACGGCAGCGACACCACCGTCGGGGGCAGCATCATCATGCCCATCGCCATGGTGATGGTGGCGACGATCAGGTCGATGACCAGAAACGGCAGGATGATCAGGAATCCGATCTCGAAGCCGCGCCTGATCTCGGAGATCATGAAGGCAGGCACCAGCACGCGCAGATCGACCGTTTCGCGTGCCACCGTCTGACCGCGCTCGCGCGCCAGGTCGGCGAAAAGATCGAAATCCTTGTCGCGCACATTCTTGGCCATGAACTGCCGGAACGGATCGGAAATCCGCTCCAGCGCCTGTTCCTGGCCGATCTCGTTGTTCATCAGCGGGCGCACGCCGTTGCTCCACGCCTGATCGAAGGTCGGGCTCATGACATAGAAGGTCATGAACAGCGAAAGGCTGATCAGAATGAGGTTGGCCGGCGTCGATTGCAGGCCGATGCCGGCGCGCAGGATCGAGAAGGCGATGACGAAGCGCGTGAAGCTCGTGACCATGATCAGCAGGCCCGGCGCAATCGACAGCACCGTCAGGAGGCCGAACATCTGGATGATGTAGCCGACGGTCGCGCCGTCGGCCTGGCCGAGGGCGCCCCCGATTGCGCCAAAATCCAGCGTCTGGGCATGGGCGAGCGGAGCCGTCAGCGCCAGCGCGAAGAGGGTGAGAAGGATTTTTTTCATTCGAAGAGAAGCGTCCGTATGAGCAACTGCTTGACGTGCCCTTCGCTGCGGATTTTCGCCCGCTCCTCGAGGTCGGCCTTCAGGTGCTGGAAGCCGCTGGCGCCCTCGATCTGGTGCAGCTTGACGGTGCGCAGGAAGGCGAGCAGGTCCTGATGGATGTCGTCGGCGAGCGATTGCGGCTGCGGCTCGTCAAGCACGATCGCGGCCTCCAGGCGCACCCAGGTTTCCGTCGGCGCGGCGAGATTGGTGGTGATCGGCGCAAGCAGCACTTCCGTGTTGCGAACCGTGGTGGGGGTATCGTGCTCGGCAGGCGCATCGCCGGGCTCGGCCGCAGCCGCTGTCTCCGGCGCGCGGCTGTTGAGATACTGCCCCGAGACCCAGCCAAGTCCGACCGCGACAGCCGTCAGCCCCAGAAGCACCGCGATCTGGATGACCAGGGACGGGCCCTTGGGAGGCTGGGGAGCGGTTTCTTCGGTGATCGCCATGGTGCTAGAAGGGCAGTACGTTGTCGAGGATCTGCTGACCGTAGGGCGGCTGCTGGACCTCGGTCAGGCGTCCGCGACCGCCATAGGAAATGCGGGCTTCGGCGATGCGCTCATAGGAAATGGTGTTGTTGGGGCCGATGTCGGACGGGCGCGCAATGCCGGCGATGGTGAGGATTCTGAGTTCCGCATTGACCCGCACCTCCTGCGAGCCGCTGATGACGAGATTGCCGTTGGGTAGCACCTCGCCGACGACCGCCGCCACCAACAGGTCGATGTTTTCGGAACGCGAAGTGGCGCCGGTGCCCTTGGTCGAGGTGTTGGAACCTACGTCGGCATCGAAGGAGCCGCCATGCGAAGCGCCGTCCCAGCCGAAATCCACGCCAAGGCCGAGCGAGCGGGCAACCTTGCGGTCGCGCTCGGACTCGTTCTTGAAGCGCGCGCGGTCGTTGATCTCGATCTGCACCGTAAGAATGTCGCCGACCGCCAGCGCGCGCGGATCGGTGAACAGCCGCTTCTGGCGGTCGTCCCAAAGCGAAAAGCGCTTGACCGGACGCGCTGACTGCTGCGGGTACTGATAGGCGGTCTGCGGCGAGGCGAGCCCCGAGCCGACCGGCGACATGGCCGGTTCCTTGCCGATCTCGTCCATGCGCGTGGCGCAGCCGGAAAGTGCAATTGCCGCCAGAGCAAGAAGGCCAATTCTGATCATGTCGGGTCTTCCTTGCGGGTGGCGTGAACCATGATGCCGGTCACGGCGGCGGCCGCCTTGCGGTCCATTTCGTTGAGGATGACGCCGGCCTTGCGGGCCTCGAGCTTCATCAGGATTCCGGCGGCCAGCATGATATCGAGCTCGGCCAGCCGCTCGGCTGCCGAGTCGGGCTTCATCGCAGCGTAGATGCCGACGACATTGTCCTCGGCCTTCGACAGGAAATCCTCCCGCCGCTTCAGCCAGTCCTCATACTCGGCACGCTTCTTCTCCAGAAGCTCGATGCGCTTGTCGACATCCTTGCGCAGCGTTTCCAGTTCCTGCGCCTGCAGCGCATAGCGGCGGTCGCGCGCGGCGTCGGCGATGTTGGTGCAGAAGCGCTCGACCTCGTTGGCGGAATTCTCCACCGGCGTCACCGAGCGCGTCGTCTGCGCAAGGGAAGGGCCTGTGAGGGCGATCATTGCGCCAACCAGGCACGAGGCCTTCATGCCGCGTTCATGTCGGAAAATTTGCGCGAGCATCGGCGGGTTCCTACTGCAGCACGAGTT
The DNA here is from genome assembly GCF_047739745.1 of Borborobacter xinjiangensis. Classification (NCBI taxonomy): domain Bacteria; kingdom Pseudomonadati; phylum Pseudomonadota; class Alphaproteobacteria; order Hyphomicrobiales; family Phyllobacteriaceae; genus Borborobacter; species Borborobacter xinjiangensis. Next base: position 106,207 of record NZ_JBLLVA010000010.1, read on the forward strand.
CGGCCTGCAGGGCGCCGGCGGATTTGATGCCCTGGAGGATGGCGATGATGCCGGACGGCTTGACGCCCAGGCGGTTGAGGCCCTGGACGAGCGTTTCGAGGTTCGGCCCGTCGAGCATGGCGACCTTGGCATCCGGCTGGCCGACCGAGATGGCGGTGGACGGCTCCACCGCGGTCACGCCGCGCGAAAAGGGCTCGGGCTGCACGATCGTTGGCATTTCGGTGATGCGAACCGTCAGCGCGCCATGGCTGATGGCGACGCGCGAGATGCGCACATCCTGACCGATGACGATGGTGCCGGTGCGCTCGTCGACCACGACACGGGCCGGTGCGTCGGCGGCGATCGGCAGGTTCTCGATCTCGGCGAAGAAGCGCGCGGCGGAAATGCCGTCGGGCTTGCGCAGCACCACCGTACGCGAATCCTGCTCATTGGCGACACGCTTGCCGAAGCGCTGGCGCGCATATTCGTTGACGGTATCGGTGATCCGGACGGCGGTCGAAAAATCGGCGTTGCGAAGCTGCAGCGTCAGCAGCGACTGGTCGCCGAGCAGCGCTTCCACCTGCCGCTCCACGATGGCGCCGTTGGGCACGCGGCCAGCGGTGGGGACGCCCTGGGTGAGCTTCTCTGCTTCGCCCTGCGCATCGAAGCCGGAAATGAACACCGGCCCCTGTGCGACCGCATAGATTTCGCCATCGGCGGCCTTCAGCGGCGTCATGATCAGCGTGCCGCCGGCAAGCGATACAGCGTCACCCATCGAGGAGACGCTGACGTCGATACGCGCGCCCGAACGTACGAAGGGCGGCAGGTTGGCGGTGACGATGACGGCGGCGACATTCTTGGCGCGCGCCCGCCCGCCCTCGCTGGCGATGCCGAGATTTTCCAGCATGGCGCGGATCGACTGCTCGGTGAAGGGCGAGTTGCGCAGGCTGTCGCCAGACCCTTGCAGACCGATGACCAGGCCATAGCCGACGAGCTGGTTGTCGCGCGCGCTTTGCAGGTCGGCGACATCCTTGATGCGCGAAACCGGCCCGCGCGGTCCGGCGATGTCGCCGTGCCCGTCGAGCCCGCCGACTGCGGCGAAGGCCTTCCCGTCGAGCATTTCGCCGGGCAACCGACCTTCGGGGCCGTCGGCTCTTGCCGGAAGAAGCATTACGGCGATCGCCAGAACCATCGTCAGGGCACGGATCATGGAGCGCTGATCCTGATCGAGCCGTCCGCCATCACAGTGCCGGAAAGCACCTTGCCGCTGTCGATGTTGCGCACCTTCACGAGGTCGCCGGGCGCGCCCGGCTCGAGTGTTACCGCGGTGGCCGAAATGGTGAGCGCGCCGGAGGCGAAGACGGCTTGTACCGCCGCGCCCTGCTCGACCACATAGGCATCGCGCACCGATGACAGCGGAATGTAGCGGCCGGGCAGCAATGTGCGGCGCGCCACCCGGCCTTCGATATCGGATGCCGAGAGGGCCACGGCGTCGGGCGCCCGCTTGCCCTGCCTCAGAACGACCTCCCTCAGCGCCGCCGCTTCCACGGTTTCACCGGGATAGACGACGCGGTTGGTCACCACCACCGTCTCGGCGGCAAAAGCTGCGCCAGCGCCTGCCAGAAGCGGCGCGCCGATGGTTGCCGCCAGCGCCAGACTATGGAGTGCGCGCCAGGCCATTTCGTTACCTTATGTTCTTGGAGACCACGGCAGCCATCTCGTCCGCCGCCTGGATGACCTTGGAATTCATCTCATAGGCGCGCTGGGCCGAGATCAGCTCGGTGATCTCCTTCACCGGGTCGACATTGGAGTTTTCCAGATAGCCTTGTTCCACCGTGGCGAAGCCGGGGTCGCCGGGAACGCCGATATTGGCCGCGCCGGAGGCCGGCGTCTCCTGGAACAGATTGTCGCCGAGCGGCGCCAGACCCGCCTCATTGGCGAAAGTCGCCAGCGTCAGTTGGCCGAGTTCCTCGGGCTCGACCTGCCCTTCGATGAGCGCGTAAACCTGGCCGGACTTGTTGACGACGACCTCGATCGCATCGGCGGGCACGATGATTGCCGGCTGGACGGGAAAGCCATCGACGGTGACAAGCTGGCCCGTGGCGTTGGTGTTGAACGAGCCCGCCCGGGTGTAGAGCGCTTCTCCGTCGGCACCCTCGATCTGGAACCAGCCATTGCCGGTCAGCGCCAGATCGAGCTTGTTGCCGGTGCTGGTCAGGCCACCCTGGACATGGACGTTGCGCACGGCCGAAGTCTTGACGCCGAGCCCGATCGAGACGCCTTCCGGCACGATGTTGGCGTTGGCGCGGTTGGGAACGCCCTGCAGTCGGTCGACCTGGTAGAGCAGGTCGGAAAACTCGGCGCGGGCGCGCTTGAAGCCGGTGGTGTTGATGTTGGCGATGTTGTTGGCGATGACCTCGAGATTGGTCTGCTGCGCGTTCATGCCGGTAGCGGCGATGGCGAGTGCTTTCATGATCCGGGCTCCTCAGATCGCCATGCGGCTGACTTCGAGATAGGAACTGACGATCTTGTCGCGGATGGCGACCGCCGCCTGAAGCGCCTGTTCGGCGCTCATCACCGCATCAGCCACCTGGCGCATGTCGGCGTCGCCCTGCAGCGCCTGAACCGAAACCTGCTCGGCCTGTTCAAGCGTCCCGATCGTTCGCGTCGCGGCCTCAGAAACCATCTCGGCGAAGGAATTTCCGGCATCGACGCCGGATGCGGGAGCCGATGTGCCTGAGGAAATTCCGGAAACGCCGTCGGTCCGGATTTGCGAAAGCTGCGGGTCGATCGCGCCGATGCCGGTGATCATTACTGGCCCCTCATAAGGTCGATGGTCATGGAAATGAGATCGCGCGCCTGCTTCACGACCTGCAGATTGGCCTCGTAGGAGCGGTTGGCTTCGGTCATGTCGGCCATTTCGATCAGCACATTGACGTTGGGCATCTTGACGAAGCCGGCCTCGTCGGCGGCCTCATGGCCGGGCAGATATTCGGTCGGAAAGGCCGAGCTGTCGCGGTTGATCGACATGATGTCGACGGTCGAGGCGCCGATCGAGCGGTCCAGTTCGGCCGAAAATGTGATGGTCTTGCGCTGATAGGGATCGGCGCCCGGCGTGTCGCCGGTGGACTGGGCGTTGGCGAGGTTTTCCGAAACGATGCGCAGCCTTTCGGACTGCGCGGTGAGGCCGGAAGCGGCAACCTTGAGCGTGGCGGATAGCGCGTCCATCCGGTCAGCCCTTCACGCTCAGCATCATCATGCGGTGGAACGCCTTGACGATTGCCGTATTGAGCTCGAAGGAGCGGCGCACGTCGCCGGCCTTCATCAGTTCGTTCTCCAGAACGACGGTGTTTTCCGAAGGCAGCACCGAATTGCCGCCGTCTTCATTGCGGACCTGGAAGGCGGCTTCCGTGACGCCGGCGGCGAAATGGCCCTCGCGCGTGGCGGCGAGCGCAACGCGGCGCTGGTCCAGCACCTTTTCGAACGGCTCGATCTCGGCCGTGCCGTAGCCCGGCGTGTTGACATTGGCGATGTTGCCGGCAATCGCCGACTGGCGCACGGCAAGCCATTGCGACTGGCGGGATGCGAGATGGAACAGGTTGACGGGCTGCATAGAAATCTCCGGGCAGATTTCGCAACTGTAGGCAGCCAGTCTTGCGCGGGCCTTGCGCCGAAGTCAGTCTCGGGGCCGAGGGAGCTACTGCGTTATTTCAAGGATCCGGTCGGCGGTGGTGACCAGCACCCATTTCTCGCCACGCTTTTCGATGCGCGCGACACGGCTGGCGTCAGGCAGGGTAGAGCCGCGCTGCACCACCCAGAGCCCCGAATCATCGGCGATCATGGCGCGTCCATTGGCGACGTGGACGAGGCGGAATTCTACCTCCGCGGCCGGGAAAGGCTGCTCGGTAGGTATGACCGGGCGGACGCGATTTCTGGGCGGCAGCGCGCCGGTGGCGAAAGGATCGAGCTGTTCAAGCGCGAGCGCGCCGTCGCGCTCTTCATCGGGTTGGCCGTCTGGGAAGCCGGTGACCAGCGGGCCGGAACGGCCGGCCTGGCTTTTGCCGCCGCTGAACTGCAGGGCACGAACGCCGAATTTTTCCTGGTGGAGAAAAATGTACCAGGGAAACAGCGCACAGACGAGGCCGAGCGCAATGCCGAGGCCGGCGACAATCAGGTCGCTGCGCCGGTCGCGGATGCGCAATGCCTGGTCGGAGGCGAGCGCCTGCGCCTGCTGCGGGAACAGGTGCGAGAGCAGCCGGTCCTCGGGGTCCTGGCTCGCCTGCCGCCGCTTGAACACGGCGCGGCGCATGCGCTCAAGTCGGCTGGGCTGCATTCGGGCTTTCCTTGGCTCTGAGGTGACGGGCGAGATCGGCAAGCGGATCGGGCGAGGGCGGGTCCGAAGGGGCTTGCGTCAGCACCTCATAGACCACCGGAACCTGCCGGACGGCGGTGTCGAGCTCGGCGTCGGCGCCAGGCTGGTAGGCGCCGAGGAGGCGGATGTCGCGCGTGTCCTCGAAGCGCGAGATCATCGACTTCAGCCGCGTCACCAGCGCGCGCTCGTCATTGCTCCAGGCCTTGGCCGCAAGCCGCGAAATCGAGGCAAGCGGGTTGACCGGCGGATAGCGGCCCTGTTCGGCGATGGCGCGGTCGAGCACGATATGGCCGTCGAGGATGCCGCGCACCGAATCGGCCACCGGGTCGTTGTGGTCGTCGCCATCGACCAGCACCGAAATGATCGCGGTGATCGAGCCCGAACCTTCCTTGCCGGGGCCGGCGCGCTCGAGCAGTTTCGGCAGGTCGGTGAAGACCGATGCCGGATAGCCGCGCGCGATCGGCGGCTCGCCGGCGCCGATGGCGACCTCGCGCAGTGCATGGGCAAAGCGGGTGATCGAATCGAGTACCAGAAGCACTCGGTCGCCGCGCTCGCGGAAATGCTCGGCAACGCGCATCGCCGTGTCGGGCGCGCGCTTGCGCATCATGGCGCTTTCGTCGCTGGTCGCCACCACGGCGATGGTCTTGGCCATGCCGGCCTCGCCTATGGTGTCTTCCAGGAATTCGCGCACCTCGCGGCCGCGCTCGCCGACCAGCGCTACCACGACGGTGTCGAAGGCGGCCGCTCCCGCAAGCATCGCAAGCAGGGTCGACTTGCCGACGCCGGAACCCGCGAAGATGCCGAGCCGCTGGCCGAAGCAGATCGGCGTGAAGATATCGATGACGCGCACCCCGGTGCGGAACGGGGTGCCGACGCGTTGCCGGGCAAGTGCCGGTGGCGGCGTCGCGCCGGCATTGTCGCGTGGGTCGCCGTCGATGAGCACCGCACCACCATCAATGGCCCGGGCCAGAGAATCTATGGCGCGGCCGCGCCACGAGACGTGCGGGGCGACAACGAACGGGCCGCAGTTGAACACGGCGTCGCCAACACCGGCATCGGCGGTCTGCTCGAAGGGCGCGATCATGACGTCATCAGGCCCGATGCGCACGATCTCGCCGCGGCGGGTGCCGTTCTGGCTGCGATGTTCGACAATGTCGCCCAGCCTTGCCGTGCCGGACAGGCCGCGCACATTGTAATGGCTCGGCGAAACCTCGGTTATGTGGCCGCCCCGCCTGAGAATGGCGCGTTCCTCGGCAAAGCGCCGGTAGGTCCGCTCCAGCACCGCCAGCCGGTTTTCACGCGGCAGGCCAGGCGGTTCATGCGGATTGGCCGCTTCGGGTGCGGGCGAAGTCATCGAGGATCAGGCCCTATTTCGAGCCAAGCGTGCGGACGGCCTGGCTGAAGGTCTCGTCGGATTTGCGGACCAGGGCGGAGGTGTTCTCGAACGCCCGCTGCACGGCGATCAGCCGGGTCATTTCCAGCATCGGGTTGACGTTGGATTCCTCGACGAAACCTTGCGCGACACCGGCGTCGATGCGGTCGACAATCGGTTGCGGCTGGCCCGAGGGAACGACACCGGAATTTCCATAGCGGACGAAGTTCGGGCCGGGATTGAACTCATAAAGACCGATGGCGCCGATCAGTTGGCCGTCCTGGCGGATGACGCCATCCGCACCGACCTCCGGAGCGCCACCTCGCGGATCGAGTTGCAGCGGCGCGCCGCCGGCGTCGAGAACCGCATGGCCCTCGATGCTGACGAGCTGTCCGGTTTCAAGCATGGTGAAGCGGCCGTCGCGGGTCATGACGGTGCCGGCTGGCGTTTCGATGCCGAACCAGGCATCGCCTTTGATGGCGAAGTCGAACGGGTTGCCGGTTTCGCGCAGCGAACCGGACGCCGCGGAAAGATAGGTATCGCCGGTGGATGCGAAGGACACCGCCTTTTCGCCAAGGCCGGAAACGACATCCTCGAATCTGACCCCGGTCGCGCGGAAGCCGACAGTCGAGGCATTGGCGACGTTGTCCGCAATCGTGTTCAGACGCTTTTCGAGCGCGATCTGCGACGACAGGGCGACATAGAGACCATCCTGCACGGCCTGCTCCTCAGCTTCTCATTTTCTGGATGGCGAGCATCAGATTGGTCGAAACGCCATATTCGACAGGCTGGGCGAAAAGTACGCTCAGCGAGGATTGCGCCGTCGATGTCGGGTTTTCGATTTCCCACAGGCTGGTGAAGCGTGTCAGGAACTTGCCGAGGGCTTCCGGATCGGAGAAATCCTTGACGTCGAGCCTGGCTTCGAAAAGCTGCACCTGCTTGTCGATATTGGCGGAGGCAAAGGAGTCGGGCAGGCCAAGGGCGGTGCGAACCACCTTGGCAAGTGCGGGATCGCCGAGCACCTGATAGAAGGACGAGATGGTCGGCGCCTTGCGCTGGAAATAGAGCGCGAGCCGTACACCTTCGTTCTGAGCGCCCTCATCCTGCTCCAGCGTCTGGCGCATATATTTGTCGACCACCGGGCGCTGCGCCGGATTGTAGGTGGTCGTGGCCTCTCCAAGCGCCTCGAAATCGAACATGGTGGCAAAGCCCAGGAAGCGCAGATCGCCCATCTTGTTGGCGGCGCTTTCGGGATCGCGCACGCCGCCTTCCAGAACCTCTCGCGCAAGCTGCCTGTTGTCGGCGGTGTCGTTGAGACCGAAGGCGGCAAGCGCGTAGCGCAGCACCCTGTCGTTCGCCATGAATGCGTCGATCGACTTTATCTTGCCGATGTTGGCGAGGTAGTAGTTCGTTTCCGTTCGCACGGCTTCCGAACGGGGATCGACGCCGGCGATCTGCGCCTGCTTGAAATAGTTGGTGACGGCACCCTGCTGTGCCTTCACGAAGACGGTGGCATCGGGGCCGCTGGCGACGAAATTGAAGCTCTTGACGAAATCGGCGTAGCGCTTGTCGGTCAGCTTGTTGGCGAAACTGTTCGGGTCGGTGATGCCTTCCTTCAGCGCCTTGACCATGAAGGCCTTGGCGTAGACCATGTCCTCCAGGCCGTGCGCCTTCATGGCGTATTTGAATAGCCGGTCATTGTCGACGAGTTCTTCGATCGACGTCACCTTGATGATGTTTTCGAGGTAATATTTGGTTTCGCGGTCGACCAGCGGCTGCTTTTCCACCCGTTCGAGCGAAGTCTGCAGGTTCCTGGCGATGGACTGGTAGCTGGTATAGGTGTTGAGCATTCAAGGTGCCTCCGGCCGAAGCTGCCCGACAACTTAGTCCGGGCTTCCTTGCGCGAGGCTGAATCGGAATTTTCGGCTGCAGCGGACTGATTCAAGCCTCACACAAGGCACGGCGTTTATTTGCGTTGCTCGCAAAGACGTGCGGAAGGACTATCGGTGGGCATACTGATCGGATTTGTCGTGACCCTGGGTTGCGTGCTCGGCGGGTTCATGGCCATGGGCGGCCATGTGAGCGTGCTCCTCCAACCCTGGGAATTCGTCATCATCGGCGGCGCGGCGCTGGGCTGCTTTCTGGTCGCCAACCCGATGAAAACCGTGAAGGATACCGGCAAGGCCTGCATCGAAGCCTTCAAGCAGTCGGTTCCCAAGGAGCGCGACTATCTCGAAACGCTGGGCGTGCTGCATAGCCTGATGCGTGAACTGCGCGCCAAGTCGCGCAGCGAAGTCGAAGCCCATATCGACAATCCGGAGGAATCGGCCATTTTCCAGGCGTTTCCGATGGTGCTGAAGAACTCCGACCTGACCAATTTCATCTGCGACTATTGCCGCCTCATCATCATCGGCAATGCCCGCCCGCATGAGATCGAAGCGCTGATGGACGAGGAGATCCAGACGATCCGCGCCGACAAGATGAAGCCCTATCATTCGCTGACGGCAATGGCCGACGGTCTGCCGGCACTCGGCATCGTGGCCGCGGTGCTTGGCGTGGTGAAGGCGATGGGCGCGCTCGACCAGTCGCCGGAAATTCTTGGCGCGCTGATCGGCGCGGCACTGGTCGGCACCTTTCTCGGCATCTTTCTCTCCTATGCGGTGGTCGGGCCGGTGGCGACGAAGATCAAGATCGTGCGTGAGAAGAACAATCGAGTCTATGTCATCGTCAAGCAGACGCTGCTTGCCTACATGAACGGCTCGCTGCCGCAGGTGGCGATCGAGTTCGGCCGCAAGACTATTTCAGCCTATGACCGGCCCTCCATCGATGCGGTCGAGCAAAGCACGATGAGCAACGGCGTCGTCGCAGACGCCACCAAGAAGGCGGCCTGAGCGATGCGCGTGCGCAAACGAGACGATCGCTGACCATGGCAAACCCGTCCAATCCCGCGCAAGCGCGCGCGCTGATCCTCGAGCGCCTGCTCGGCGATACCGGCGAGCCGGATCATGTCATAGGCGCGGCCCGCAAGCTGGCGGAACGGGCGCTTCCAGCCATCGTGCAGGCGTTCAGCGAAAAGCTGTCGGCGCCGCTCGGGCTGGACATCGAGGCGGTCACGCTGGCGCGGCTGGCCGAGGCGCGGCCGACCGCCGGGCGTCACGCGGCCACCATCACCTCCTCCACCTCGTCTCCCGACGCGCTGATCCTTTCGATGGATGCGGCGGCGGTCACGCTCATCGTCAACGCGCTGTTCGGTGGCGATCCCGAACTGCCGATCTCGCCGATCGAGCGCGATCTGTCGCCCACCGAACTGGATGTGGCGGCGATGGTATTCGAGGATATCGCGCTGGCGGTGAACGGTTCGGGCGCGCGGGCCTTCGATTTCAAGCTTCCGTTGCCGACAGTGATCACCGGCGCGGAACTGCGAAAGCACGTCATCCGCGACGGGCCGGGGGTGCGCGTGGTCCTGCTGGTGTCGACGCCGGCAGGTGTCGGCCGCATCAGCCTGATGATGCCGCAGCGCGTGCTGCTGAAGCATCGCGGCGAGACGGCGGGCGGCGAGGCCGACACCAACTGGAGCGCGCGCTTCGGCGAGGAGATCATGCGCTCGGCCGTCAATCTCGAGGCGACGATGCCGCTGGCGCGCATGACGCTTAGCGACATCGCGATGCTGCGCGAGGGCCAGATCGTCGATCTCGACGAGAATGCGCGTTCGGATGCCCGGCTTTCGTCGCGCGGCAAGACTTTGTTTATGTGCGAATTCGGCAAGCTCGGGCAGAATTACACCGTGCGAATCAGGCATCCGTTCGATGCCGGTCAGGACCTGATGGACACGCTGCTGCCGGGCTAGGGTCAGGACCTATTAATCTGGTCTCACACCATTTCGACCAGATTAATAGGTCCTGACCCCAGGCACCGCACCGTTCCGAGAATGCCCGAAGTGGAGAAGGCTGATGACCCAGACCAATGCGCAACCCGACCTGGACCTGCCCGAAGAGCAGCTCAATCAGGCGATCGAGGAACTGCGCGGGGCCCTTCACGAACAGGAGAAGAGAACGTCCGCCGATACCGCCCAGGAGGCGCAGGCGCCGAACATGGGCGTGATCATGAATATTCCGGTCGACGTGCAGATATTGCTCGGCAGCACGGAAATGCCGGTATCGGACCTGATGGCGTTGCAGAAGGGCTCGACGGTGGCGCTCAACCGGCGCGTCGGCGAGCCGGTCGACGTGGTCGTCAACGGTCGCAAGATCGCGCGCGGCGAAATCACCGTGCTGGAGAGCGACCCTTCGCGCTTCGGCATCAGGCTGACCGAGATCATCACAACGGCGAAGCTCGACTGATGGTCGGGTGCGGGGAGGGGGCGGCATGACCCTGCCGACGACGCTGACGCGGGCGCAGAAGGCGGCCGCCATACTGGTTGCCATGGGCAAACCGGCGGCGAGCCGGCTCTTGAAATTCTTCAAGCAGGAAGAGCTGAAGGCGCTGATCGAGGGCGCGCGGCTTCTGAAGACCATCCCGCAAAGCGAGCTTGAAAGGATTGTCGCCGAGTTCGAGGCCGAGTTCACCGAGGGCGCCGGCCTGCTCGATTCGGCCGACAAGATGGACAAGATCATGAATGAGTCGCTCTCTCCGGAGGAGATGAGCGCAATCATGGGCGAGAGCAAGCCGGTCGTCGTGGCCGAGGGGCCGTCGCCGGTCTGGAGCGAGCTGGAGAAAGTCGAGCCGGCGCGCCTGGGCGCTTTCCTCGCTGCTGAGCACCCGCAAATGGCGGCGCTGATCCTGTCGAAGCTGGCGCCGGCGGCCGCCGCGGCCGTGCTTCTGGTGCTCGAAAAGCCGCTGCGCGTCGATATCGTGCGGCGCATGATGTCGATGACGGCGATACCCGACACCGCCACGCGGATCGTCGAGAAACAGCTGCGCGACCGGGTGCTGTCGGATCGCTCCGCCAAGGACATGTCGGCCGGGCAAAGCCGCGTCGCCAGCCTGCTCAACGAAATGGACAAGTCGCAGCTCGAAGAGGTGATGCAGGATCTGGAGGCCACCGGCACGCCGGCCCTCGATGGCATCCGCGCCAGGCTGTTCGCATTCGAGGATGTCGTGCATCTGACGCAGAAGGCGCGCGTCTTGCTATTCGACGGATTGTCGACGGAAATAGTGACACTGTGCCTGCGCGGTGCCGCACCGGAGCTGACGGAGGCGGTGCTGTCGTCGATCGGCGCACGCTCGCGCCGCATGATCGAATCCGAGTTGGCCCAGGGCGGTGAGGACATCGCCGCGGCCGACATCGCCGGCGCCCGGCGCACCGTCGCCTCCACGGCCATCCGCATGTCGCTCGAAGGAGCGCTCGAGTTGCCTGCCGTCCGCGACGCAGCCTGACACCGATCCTGAACGGTCGCTCGCGCCATGTCCGACAACGCCGACAAGGAAAGCAAAACCGAGGAAGCGACCGAAAAGAAGGTCCGCGATACGATCGAGAAGGGCAAGCTGCCGGTCGCCAAGGAAGCGGCGATCCTCTCGTCCTTCGTCGCCATCCTCATCTTCGCGGTCTTCTTTGCACAGGACAGCATCGGCCAGGCCGGCATGTTCCTGTCGATCTTCCTGGAAAAGCCGGACGATTGGCCGCTCGCCACCGAGCGCGACGTGATCACGCTCTATCAGGTCGTGTTCCTCGAGATCGCCAAGTTCCTGGCCGCCATGATGGTGCTTCTGGTCGTCGCCGGCATCGGTGCTTCCGTGCTGCAGAACATGCCGCAATTCATTGGCGAGCGCATTCGCCCGCAGGCGTCGCGGATATCGCTGACCAAGGGCTGGAACCGGCTGTTCGGCGCGCAAGGTTTGGCCGAGTTCCTGAAATCGCTCGGCAAGATCGGCTTCGCCACCGTCGTGCTAATCTTCACGCTGAGCGAGGCTCACAACCGGCTGCTGGCTGGCATGATCACGCAGCCGACCGCCTTTGCCCTGGTGATCCGCGACATCGCCATCGACATCCTTTTGTCGATCGTCTTTGTCATGGGACTGATTGCGGCGGTCGACCTTGTGTGGTCGCGCTTCCACTGGCGCCAGGAGCTCCGCATGACGCGGCAGGAGGTCAAGGACGAGCTGAAGCAGTCGGAAGGCGATCCGATCGTCAAGTCGCGCCTGCGTTCGCTTGGTCGTGACCGGGCGCGCCGGCGCATGATGACGGCGGTGCCGCGTGCGACGCTGGTCATTGCCAATCCGACGCATTTTTCGATCGCGCTCAAATATGTGCGCGACGAAGATTCAGCGCCGCTGGTGCTGGCCAAGGGGCAGGATCTGGTGGCGCTCAGGATCCGCGAGATCGCCGCTGAGCACAACATACCGATCTTCGAGGACGTGGCGCTCGCCCGCTCCATGTACAAGCAAGTTTCAGTCGATAGCGTGATACCGGCTAAGTTTTATCAGGCCGTCGCGGAACTGGTCCGCATCGTCTACGCCGGCAAGGCACAACGCAAAGATGTTTCATGAACCGACAGCCTCATGCATCGACACGGGAAATCATCGTCGCCGACGCCATCCAGGAGGTGGTCAGCGAACTTCGCCTGGTCGACGTAGCCGACTATATCGCCTTCATCCGGCTTGAGCATTTCGCCTGCATAGCCGACCTCGTGGAATCCGCGGCCGAGCTCTACTTCATGCCGCGGGTGCTGCGCGTCGGCAATGGCGGCGAGGCGCGCGTCGATTGGGCCGAGCCGCCCTGCATCGTGCTCGACCTCGAATTGCGGCCGCAAGGCGCCACCGTCTATTTCGCGCTGACGCTGACGGCCGCCCATGCCGCCGTCGAGGTCAACTATGTCGCCTTCGACAAGCCGCATCCGGACCCGGAGGTGAACACCGCATATCTGCGCGCCGCATTGCAACGGTCGAAGATCTGCCGCACGCCGCTCGCCAAGGCCGGGTGAGGTCCAGCCTGGCCTGAAACGGCCTACTCGATCAGTCCAAGGCGCAAGGCCTTGGCCACGGCATGCATGCGGTTGACCGCGTTCAGCTTCTGCACTGTGTTGGTGAGGTACTGGTTGGCGGTATGCACCGACAGTTTGAGCAGCTTGGCGATTTCCTCGCTGGTGTGGCCGTTCGCCGTAAGCTTCAGGCATTCGCGTTCGCGCCTTGAAATCACCGGGGCCCTGCCTTCGTCGGCCGAGCGGCTGCGCATGGTGGCGGCAAACAGCGAAAAACAACGCCCATGGATTTCGGGAAGCTGGCTGGCCAAAAGGGCGATGTCGATGCCGAAAAACAGTACCAGTCCGCTCTGGCCGCGTTCGCCATAGACGGGAAAGGCGATGCCCGTGCTTTCGGGAACGGGAGCCGGAATTTCCACCGTCCAATCCTCCGGCACGAGTGCCGCCGGCGAATTGGCATCCTCATTGCCGATCCACCAGCAAGGCAGCGTCGAGAGCCTCGCATGACGGACCAAATCCTCGCCCATGCTGCCGGACAGATAGCGTGTCGCCGGCGACACGCGCGGATGCTCGGAATCGAAGCATGCCACCAGCCGCTGCCGTTCCATCGAAGGCGCGACCGAATAGAGCGCGAACGAGGTTGCGTTGATATCGACCGCGATCCAGCGGCAGCGGCGCACCAGATCGGCAACGGTGGGCGCGTCATGCGTGGTGGCGTCGAAACTGAATTGCGGATCGGCGAATTGCCGTGCGGCTGTCGGGGTCAAATGATGCCACTCCTGATCGCGGTCGCCACCGCCATGGCGCGATTGCTGGCGGAAAATTTGCGGATCGCATGGGTGATGTAGCTGTTGACGGTGTTGGCCGAGACGCCAAGGATCACGGCGACGTCGTCGGTCGTCTTGCCCTCGGATACCCAGAACAGACATTCCCGCTCGCGGTCGGAAAGCGGATCGGCCATCGATGCGGCGGCCAGCAGGCCCGGCACCTGCGAGAGCGCGTAGCAGCAGCGGATTTGCGCCTGCGCAAGGCTGTCGACGTCAATGCTTCCGGGGATCGCCGAGGAGAACAGGACGAACAGTCGCTGTTGACCGATATTGAGTTTCAGCGAGTAGATTTCACAATGGCCAAGCACATCGAGCAGTTTCGCCTCTTCGCCGCCGATCCCGCCGCCGAGGGCCGGCGCTTCGGCGGTGAGCAGCCGCTGCGGGAGATGGCCCGGCGCGGTCGCCAGCGGATCCTGGGCGAGCGCCGCGATCAACCCATGGCCGGCAAGCTGGATGGCGTCGTGTATCCAGTTGGAGGCGACGATGCGCGCCTCGCTCCGGTCCTGGTCGTGGAGAATGGCGATCAGCATATAGGCATGAGCGCCGATATCGGCCGTGATGCCCATCAGGAATGCGGTGAGATCGCCGCGCGAAGCCAGCCGGGCGGCGAGCGGCGTGGAATCCTGATGGTTGGCGGCGGCGCTGATCATTGTCTAAAAAAAGTCCGAATCGATCCGTGGGCACGAACCCCTGGCCTGGCCAGCGGTCGAACCGCAAACGCATCACGTGTTACGAATAACGCAGTACCGGCGCGTGGCCGCGCCCGATCGGACGAATCCATAAGGGGAACGCGAAACCGTCCGCGCCCTGCACCGGGCGCACCCGGAACATCAGACTTTGGTGGTTGCCGTGCCCCCCACGGACCGGCTGATTCGGGTCTAATCTAACCGACGACGAATCCGACTTCAAACGGGAATTGACAGAATGAAATCTTGTGTGACTCCGGCGCGACTCAAGCACCGTGCCGAAGGCACAAAAACACCGTGCCACAGGAGACGCAGATCAATTTCGGAAGAAAGTGATGGTAGCGGGAAGTGGACTCGAACCACCGACCCCAGGATTATGATTCCCGTGCTCTAACCAACTGAGCTATCCCGCCACATGGCGAAGGTTCGAGGCCGTGCCTTCGAAGCGTCCGCCGAGGACGCGCGGATATAAGGTGGCGATGGCCGCTCTGTCAAGCGCGCAACGAGGTGCGAGCTTCACGAATTGACGCATTGGCGCGCCGATTCCGCAGATTGGCCGGCCCGCCGGGGGTTGAGTTCGGGCGGGCGCACCGCTATGTCTCGGCCACGGTCTTCTAGAGTTCAAAATTTGATGAAATCGCGTATTGCAGTCCTGGGATGCGGGTATTGGGGCTCGAACCACATCCGCACCCTCAAGGCGCTGGGCGTCCTTCACGCGGTTTCGGATGCCAATCGCGCGCGCGCCGAGGGTTTTGCCAGCGAGCAGGATTGCCTGGCGATCGAGCCCGATGCGCTGTTTGCGCGCAAGGACATCGATGCCATCGTCATGGCCCTGCCGCCGCAGTTTCACGCGGAGACCGCCATCAAGGCGGTGGAACACGGCAAGGACGTGCTGGTCGAAAAACCGGTGGCGCTGACGGTCGCCGATGCCGAGCGGGCGGTCGCCGCCGCCAAGGCCAACAACCGCATCTTCATGGTCGGCCATGTGCTGCGCTTCCATCCCGCCTTCGAGAAGCTGAAGCAGTTGATAGACGACGGTGAATTGGGCGAGGTCAAATACATCCACTCGCATCGCCTCGGGCTCGGCAAGTTCCACACCGAAAACGACGCGCTGTGGGACCTTGCCCCGCACGACCTGTCGATGATCCTGGCGATCACCGGCTCGGCGCCGGTGGAAGTGCGCGGCGAGGGCGCGGCGATCCTCGACCATCTGAGCGATTTCGCCCATGTCCACATGCGCTTCGCTAACGGACTGCGCAGCCATCTCTTCACCTCGCGCCTCAATCCCTACCGCGAGCGGCGGCTGACGGTGGTCGGCACCCGCGCCATGGCGGTGTTCGACGATGTCGAGCCATGGGAGCGCAAGCTTGCCGTCTATCGCCACGCCGTTTGGCAGGACAGCGGCCACTGGGCGTTCACCGCCAACGAGCCGACCTATGTGCCCGTCGGCGAAGGCATGCCGCTGACGCGTGAGTTGGAGCATTTCCTGCACTGCATCCGCACCCGAACGCCGCCGCTGACCGACGGCGAGGAGGCGGTTACGGTGCTGCGCATACTGACCGCCGGCTCGGTCACGCACTATTAGAGCGCTCGGGTAATCCTCGGCTCGAAGCCTCACCTTCTCCTCGTGAACGGGGAGAAGAAGCGGCGATACCCTCTTCCCGTTCGGGCGCGCCGGTAAGAGCGAGGAACAGTGCGAAATTCGAAGAACTGGCTGACCCAGAGACTTTAGCGCCCCCGACTACTCCGCCGCGATGTGCGAGGGCATCGCGGCCAGCTTCGTCAGCATGGCTTCGGCCTCGGCGCCACGCTCGGAGCGTTCGATGAAGCCGCCGCCCAGCACCCGCGCTTCATTGCCGTTGTCGGCATAGAGAACGCAGGCCTGGCCCGGCGCGATGCCGGACTCGCCGTCGCCGAGTTCCACCGTGACCACACCCTCATGGACATGGAGCATGGCCGGGCGCGGCGGCCGGGTCGAACGCACCTTGGCGAAAAGCTCGACGCCCTCCGCGGCGATATCGCTAAGCGGGGCGTCACCCAGCCAATTGACGTTGCGCAGGTAGAGCTTGTGGGTCTCAAGCGCCTCGCGCGGGCCGACGATGACGCGCGCATGCTCGGCGTCGAGATGGACGACATAGAGCGGCTCGCCGGAAGCGATGCCGATGCCGCGGCGCTGGCCGATCGTATAGCGCAATATGCCCTCATGACGGCCGAGCACCCGCCCATCGATATGCACGATGTCGCCGGGCGTCGCCGCCATCGGCTTCAGCTTGGCGATGATGTCGGAATATTTGCCGTTCGGCACGAAGCAGATGTCCTGGCTGTCATGCTTGGTTGCGACGCTCAGCCCCAACTCCTCGGCGATGGCGCGGACCTCCGGCTTGGGCAGGCCACCGAGCGGAAAGCGCAGATAGTCGATCTGCTCCTGCGTGGTGGCGAACAGGAAATAGCTCTGGTCGCGATCGGCGTCGACCGGCCGGTAAAGGGCCCTGTGCGCACCGTTGGGCCGGCTGCGGATATAGTGGCCGGTTGCCAGCGCATCGGCGTTGAGGTCGCGCGCCGTCTCCAGCAGATCGGCGAACTTCACCGTCTGGTTGCAGGAAACGCAGGGAATGGGCGTCTCGCCCGAAACGTAGCTTTCGGCAAAGGGGTCGATCACCGCCTTGCGGAACCGCTCCTCGTAGTTCAGCACGTAATGCGGGATGCCGAGCGTCTCGGAAACACGGCGGGCGTCGTCAATGTCCTGACCGGCGCAACATGAGCCGGCGCGGTGGGTTGCCGCGCCATGATCGTAAAGCTGCAGCGTTACCCCGATGACATCGTAGCCTTCGCGCTTGAGGATGCCGGCGACGACGGACGAGTCGACCCCGCCTGACATCGCCACCACGACACGCGTATCCTCAGGCCGACCGGGCAGATCCAGGCTGTTCATGGAGGGTGGTCCGTTTCAAGCTATTCGCGCGCTTCATCTTGATCGCCCGAATATAGGTGAAGTGGCGGCGAAGCGCCACACCATCCATTTCGGCTGCGGCATTTCGCGGCCGCGCCGGGCGGTAAGGTTGGTTAACAACGGGTTTACGATGATTACGCAAGGCTTACCATCGGTTTAGGCAATTTTTAAAGCTGTGACGGTAGTGTGATCGCGATTGGGTCTCTGAGTTTTGTGTAGAGAGTACTTATGACCGATCTGGTTAGACCACGTGTCAAATATGTTATTGGTCCCGACGGCAGTCCGCTCACGATTGCAGACCTTCCGCCGTCAAATACGCGTCGCTGGGTTATCCGGCGCAAAGCGGAAGTCGTGGCCGCGGTCCGCGGCGGCCTTCTCAGCCTCGACGAGGCATGCCAGCGCTATAAGCTGACAACAGAGGAATTCCTCTCCTGGCAGGCATCCATAGACGAATACGGTCTGGCGGGTCTGCGCACCACACGTATCCAGCAATATCGCCACTGATCGCGTCCTCCGGAAAATTCTTTCCGATTTTCGGGTGCATGCGCTAAGCAATCTTCCACGGCATGTGACGGGAGGGGGGCGATGCGCATATTGATATTCCAGCATCTTGCGGTGGAGCATGCCGGCGTCTTCGCCGACTTCTGGCGCGAAGCCGGGCATCAGATGAAGATCGTCGAGCTCGACGAGGGCGAGCCCATTCCCGCGCTGGAGGACTTCGACCTGCTCACAGTCATGGGCGGTCCGATGGATGTCTGGCAGGAGGACATTCATCCGTGGCTCGTGCCGGAAAAGGCGGCGATCAGGCGCTGGGTGAGGGAGCTTGAACGGCCCTATCTCGGCATCTGCCTTGGGCACCAGCTGCTTGCCGATGCTCTTGGCGGGAAGGTCTCGCTGATGGCGCGGCCGGAGGTGGGGCTGGCCAAGGTGGAACTCACCGCCTCGGGACGCGGCGATCCGCTCTTCAACGGCCTGGAGCCGACACTTGAAACCCTGCAATGGCATGGCGCCGAGGTTTCAGTGCTGCCGGACCACGCCCATGTGCTCGCCGCAAATGCCGCCTGTCCGATCCAGGCAATGCGATGGGGAAACCGCGCTTACGGCTTCCAATACCACATGGAGATCACCGACCGGACCGTCGGTGACTGGGAGCGCATTCCCGAATACAAGGCCAGTCTGGAGAAGGCTCTCGGCATCGAGGAAGCCGCAGGGCTCTCCTCGGCTGTCGCATCCCGCCTTGCGGCTTTCGGCCAGGCGGCGCAGCGGATCAACGCGAATTTCATGGCGTCGATCGGGCGATAGCAGCGCTGCCCCGCAGTATCGGTTAAGCAGCGGTGGCGATTGCTGATCGCGTCAGCCGATCATGACATTACGATTGGGCGTTTCCGGCTCGCTTCGCTTGCCGTCGCGCGATTCCAGCAATTCCGCCTTGGAAAGCTCCGCTTCAGCTTCGGCCAGTAATGATTCGGCAGCCGCCTTCTGCTGCAGGAGGTCGGCTTGCGAGTTCTTCAGGTTGTCGCGGCGCAGGCGTGCCGCCTTGGCGAAGGTCGGATAGGCGAAATGGTTGATGTCGGTGATGCCGGCCTTCTTCTCCTCAGCGTTGATCTGCAGTTCCAGCTCCCCCGCCATCCGGTCGAATTCGGCAATCATCATGTCGAGTTGCAGCAGCTGGCGGCGCTTTTCATTGACCTGGAACTGCTTCAGCCTCACGAGGTTCTCACGTGATTTCATTGGTCGATACTCCCGTGCACGCGTTCACTCCACTCAAACGCCACTCTAGGCCCCTCCGGCCAACCACCCGACCGATGCGGCCGGATCCCCATTCGGAAACAAATTCCTAAAATTCCGCCCGCTGGTAACCATTCGTTTACGGGCATTGTTAATCATACGGGGCAGGACTTAAGGGGCGGTAAAGATTTGGGTTCGAAGCCTAACGACCGCATGCGGAGTCGAATGAATCGTTTAGTGACTGGGTTTAATGTGCTGCATTAAGAAATAGGCTTTTGGATTCGCCATTAGATTCAAGAAGGTGTGGCGGAAGGTTAAAAAATCTGGTATGGCTTGCGAAGCGAAATTAGATTTTGTTAACCATTCGATGTCAGCCTGCGGCCAAGGCAATCGCTGCTCCGGTACCGGGTGGTTTTGAGACGGTTCGGCGGCAGAAAAGGGGACTGAAATGCGTGTTCTGCTGATTGAAGACGATAGTGCGACCGCACAAAGCATCGAATTGATGCTCAAATCCGAGAGCTTCAACGTTTATACGACCGACCTCGGCGAAGAGGGTGTCGATCTCGGCAAGCTCTACGACTACGACATCATTCTCCTCGACCTCAACCTGCCCGACATGTCGGGCTATGAAGTGTTGCGGACGCTGCGCCTGTCGAAGGTCAAGACGCCGATCCTCATCCTGTCGGGCATGGCCGGCATCGAGGACAAGGTGCGCGGCCTGGGCTTCGGCGCCGACGACTACATGACCAAGCCTTTCCACAAGGACGAGCTGGTGGCGCGCATCCACGCCATCGTGCGCCGCTCGAAAGGGCACGCCCAATCGGTCATCACCACCGGCGACCTCGTCGTCAATCTCGACGCCAAGACCGTGGAAGTCGGCGGCCAGCGCGTGCATCTGACCGGCAAGGAATACCAGATGCTGGAGCTGCTTTCGCTGCGCAAGGGCACCACGCTCACCAAGGAAATGTTCCTCAACCACCTCTATGGCGGCATGGACGAGCCGGAATTGAAGATCATCGACGTTTTCATCTGCAAGCTGCGCAAGAAGCTCGACGCCGCATCCGGCAGCCAGAGCTATATCGAGACCGTCTGGGGTCGCGGCTATGTGCTGCGCGAGCCGGAAGACATTCGCGAAAGCGCCTGATTCGCTAACGCGCCCCTTGGGGCGCGCTGCACTCAAACGTCCAACTCTTTGAAAACCCGGTTTTTTGCCGGGTTTTTCGCGTTTAGCGGTCCAGGCAGTGCCTCCCGCAAAACGAAATCGGCGGCTTATGCTCACGCCGCCTGCAGGCTACGAAACCGGGAAAGAAGCTGCGGCCGGTTGAACGGTTTCAGAATATAGTCCTGAGCCCCGGCCCGCTTGGCGCGCATGATGGCGCCGACGTCCACCTCATACAGGCATATGGCTATGGTCGGCTTGATCAGAGCCGGAATGGCGCGGATGCGGCGAATCACATCGGTGCTCGCCATGTCCGGCAGCGATGCATCGACGACGATGATGTCGGGCATGTCCGTAGCGCACATGTCGATGGCGTCAGAGCCGCTCGCCGCCTCGATGACCAGCAGGTCCGGGCCATTCAAAATGCGTTTGGCGACTTTCCGGACAACGCTCGAATCATCGATGAACATGCAACGCTTCATATCCCGCTTTCCTTGCTTCCCCCGAATGCGCCGAAGGGACGGGTCGATTTGGGCGGGACCCTAGTGCAACTCCGTAAAGAAGCGGGAAAGCGGTTGGGTAAAGGTTCCGTAAAAGCGCGGTGCCGAGTACTCAAAAATAAGAGATAGGCTCCGTAAGTACATGCTTACGAAGTGTGTGTATCGGGGCTTGCCAGGCACACCCTATTGCCACTCACGCGCGGGGCGTTTCGTCGCCACCTTCAGTAGCCATCCGGCTCGCCGTGAACAGGATTTCTTCGGAGGTGGCATGGATCGATATCGACATTCCCGCCTCGCGAGCCAGCAGCAGCGTGTAGTAAGGCTGAACGGCGTGGGCGTCGATGGCGTCTTCGGGCTTGTGGCCGGAGTGCAACTCAAGAAACTTCGGCGGCACGCGCAGCATGGGCCCGCTTGCCGCTATCGTGAATTTGGGATCGGTTTCGACGTTTTCGAGCGTGACGACGAGCTTGCCGCCGCGCGGAATGGCAGCATTCGCCACCAGGATGAGGTTGAGCAGCAGCTTGACCTTGTTCTTGGGCAGCAGGGCGCGCCCGCCGCTCCAGACGAGTTCCGGCTTCTCGTTCTTGAGGAAGGCGGTGGCTACGGCTTCGGCGTCGCCGGTGTCGATCATCATGCCGGCGGAACCGGCTGCGCCGAACGCGATGCGGGCAAATTGCAGGCGCGCCGAGGCATTGGTGGCACTGGCGCGAATGAGGTTCATGGCGTCTTCATCGGCGCCGCCCTCGTCCAGCAGTTCCAGTCCGTTGTTGATGGCGCCGACCGGCGAAATGATGTCGTGGCAGACACGGCTGCACAGAAGCGCTGCGAGATCGGGAGCGGACAAGGTAAAAAGTTCAGCCATGTAGGAACGTCCTCAAATCCAGAAAATCGATGCCGATCGCAAGCGCCCAGGCCGGACGAATCACCACCACTTCGCGGCGTGACTATACAACGCCCGGCAAGGCGAAAAAGCCGCCATTGCCGTCTTAGCCGACCGGGCCGCACCTCTGGCCTCTCGCGAGAACCGTTGCAGCCCTTGAACGGCCATCTTCATGTGGAAGCTTAATGGTTGAAAAAGGATTACGGCATAGTTTGCGCGTGAATCACCCCAAAGCGACCGACAAGAGTGGCGACGGGCAGAGGCGTCGGCGAATTGGCTCCCGAACGGAGATTGGAAGCATGTATTCCCGACTATTCGACCGGCAGTTTTTCCGGCTGATCGCAGTTATGCTCGCAGTGTCAAGCATGCTGGCATTTTCATCATCGGCCTTGCGGGCACAGGAGTATTCAGCTCAGGAAATCATCGATTCCGGCCACCGCTTCTTCGGCGCGACTTCGGGCGGACTTGCAAGCGCCATCGAGAAGATATTCGCCTCCTACGGCCTGCCCAACGGCTACATCCTCGGCGAGGAGGGATCGGGCGCGCTGATCGGCGGGCTCACCTATGGCGAAGGCACGCTCTACACGAAAAATGCCGGCGACCACCGTGTTTACTGGCAGGGACCCTCGCTTGGCTGGGATTTCGGCGGGCAGGGCTCGCGCAGCATGATGCTGGTCTACAATCTCGACGACGTTTCCAGCCTCTACACCCGTTTCGGCGGCGCCGCCGGCCAGGCCTATGTGATCGCCGGCGTCGGCTTCAACGTGCTCAAGGCCGGCAACATGCTTCTGGTTCCGGTCAAGACGGGGGTCGGCGCCAGGCTCGGCATCAATATCGGCTATCTGAAGCTCACCCAGCAGCCGACCTGGAATCCGTTCTGAACCCAAGTCCGGCAGTTCCTGCGCCGGTGGAGGTGACGCGGCCGGCGGCCTGTTGCGACACGTTGCCCCGGCAGCGCGGCTGTGGCACAGAAGCGCTCGAAACGCAGGCGCGGTCGCTTGCGGCGGATAGAGCAGCGTGATCCAATCCATCCTGTTTTTCGTTCTCGGATTCCTGTGCGCCGGCTTTATCGCGGTGCTTGTGGCGCCTGCCGCGTGGCGACGCGCCGTCAGGCTGACGCGCAAGCGCATCGAGCGCTCCATGGCGTTGACGCCGAATGAGTTCCAGGCCGAGAAGGACGCGCTGCGCGCCGAATACGCCATGTCGATCCGACGGCTCGAAATGAGCGGCGATGCCGTGCGTCGCAAGCTCAACGAGCAGTCGGTCGAGTTCAATCGCGCCCGTCAGGAGATCAAGGCGCTGAGCCTCGAGCGCGACGAGCAGGCGCGGACGATCCTGTCACTGGAAACCCGGCTTGGCGCACTCGGCGCGGATTTTCGCAAAAACCAGACCGAGGTGCAGCCTCTCCTGGACAAGCTTGCCGAACTCACCGAGAAAAACGAAGCCGGTGCCAACGAGCTTGAGAGGCTTGGCCGGCTCTACGAAGAGACGGCATACCTCTCCAGCAGCCGCCAGATCGAACTGGTGGCGCGCGAAAGCGACGTCGATAAGTTGACCAGCGAAGTGCTGCAGCTCAGGACGCAGCGCAAGGAGGCCGAGGCCCGCGGCCAGGCGGCGGCGATAGAGGCCAAGGCCGCGCGCGATGAACTCACCGCCGAAAAGGCAAGGGTCCGCGAACTGATCGACAAGATCGAAGGCCTGATCGGCACTGTCGCCGATCGCGACGAGAGGCTGGAGCGGCTGGGCCGCGAGTTGGCGCGGTCTCGCGGCAGTGCGGGAATGGATACTCAGGATGGAGCGACCTTGTCCGGTATGGGGGAAGAACTGGCGCCGCCGGTGATGAGCGACACCGAGATCGGGCGGGCGCTGGCCAGCCTGTCGGCGGATAGGGATCGGCTGGAGACGCGCCTGTCCACGTTGGCGGAAGAGAACGAACGGCTGAGGGCGCAAGGCGCGGCTGCTTCCGCGTCGCATGATGAAGATGCGCGGCTGCGCGAGCAGATGAGTGATCTCGCCGCCGAAGTGGTCCACCTGATATCGCTGGTGGAGGGGCCGGATTCGCCCGCTCTCAAGGCCTTGGACGAGGACAAGGGCGACAACGCGGACAATCAGGCGGGACCAAGCCTCGCAGACCGCATCAGGGCGTTGCGCAAGGTGGTGTCGGTCGGCTGAGATCGGGCGCAGGTTAAAGTTTCGAGAAATGATGCAGCGCAATTGCCGAAGCCGCTGCCACATTCAAGCTATCGAAGCCGCCGGTCATGGCAATCCGCACCGTTTTCAGCCGATCCATCAGGATTTCCGGCAGGCCTTCGCCCTCTGTGCCGAAATAGAGCGCCAGCCGTTCGGGACGTTTCATGTCCCGACAGTCGACCGCGCCTTGCGGCGATAGCGCGATCTGCTCGAAGCCCCGCGCCGCGAGCAATTCGACCAGATCGCTTGCCGGGCCTGCGGCCGCGAACGGAACCTTGAGCGCTGCTCCGACCGAAACCCGGATCGCCTTGCGGTAAAGCGGGTCGCAGCAGGTTTCGTCGAGCAGCACCGCATCGGCGCCGAAAGCGGCCGCGTTGCGAAAGATCGCGCCCATATTGTCGTGATTGGAAATGCCGACAAGCACCACGACCAGCGCCTGCCCGGGCAGGGAGCGGATGACGTCTTCAGCGGTTTCGGGCGCCCGTTTGCGGCCAATCGCCAGCACGCCGCGATGCATGTGGAAGCCGGCGATCTGGTCGAGCACGGCGGATGAGGCGACATAGACGGGCAGGTCCGGCGGGGCATGCCGCAGCGTGTCCTTCATGCCGGCTACCCGGTTTTCGAGCAGCAGCACCGATTCGGCTTCGAAGCGCCGGGCCCCGAACAGCACGTTGAGGACGACCTTGCCCTCGGCGACGAAGCGCCCCTGCCTTCCGGCGAGGTCGCGTTCGCGGATGTTCAAATAAGCGGCGACGCGCGGGTCGGCCGGATCTTCGATGTAAACAGGGTCCATGGCGGCCCTGTTTGGATCAAGTCGCGCTCGAACTCAACGGAGCGACGAAAATCCCGTCGAGCGTGCCCATCAATTGGCGCACGGCGTCGGAATTGCATGAATAGTAGATCATCTGGCGGTCGCGGCGCGTTTCGACCAATTCGACATTGCGCAATTTCGCCAGATGCTGCGAAAGCGCCGATTGGCTCAATTCGACCTTTTCGGCGATCGCGCCCACCGACATTTCGTCGTCGAGCAGGAGACTCAGGATAGCGAGGCGCTTCTCGTTGCCGAGCAGCGTCAGCAATGTCGCCGCCTCATTGGCATTCTTCAAAACGGGTCGGGAAATCATCAATACCCCACTGGCTATTCGTTCTCCGAACGTTATGGGGGCAAATAACGTTGGTAGATTCAGGCACGATCGCGATGCAAGCCATCATCGCTCAAACCACGGCACTCTAGCGCATTAGCTGTGGAATCAAAATCGATTTTTCGAGAGGAATGCCACATGTATTCAATGTGTTACCATGCTGCCTGAGGCGCGCGACGTCCTCCTCGTCGCGATTTTGCGCGCAAAAGTGGTTTGAATCGGAACGAAGGCAGGCTCCGCCGCGGGTTCAGGCAAAGAATGCAATGAAGGCAATTTCCGCACTCATGAATTGGGCTCGAAACATCCGGCGCGATGTGGTGGCCCTGTGGATCGCTGCCCGCGACCCTCGCGTGCCCTGGTATGCGAAGCTGGCTGCCGGTGCGGTCGCCGCCTATGCGCTCAGCCCTGTTGACTTGATACCGGACTTCATCCCGGTGCTCGGCTATCTGGACGACGCCGTCATCGTGCCGCTTGGCATTCTCCTCGCGGTGAAGCTGATCCCGGCACCGCTGATGCGGGAATGCCGGGAGCAGGCACTGCGTCGCGCCGGGCGCCCGAAAAGCTATCTCGGCCTGGCGGCGATCGTCGCGATCTGGCTGGTTCTCGCGGCCTGGATCATATGGGTCTTCCGGCCAGGCGTTTAGCCGCCGCGCCCTGTCTTCGCCATTTCCACCAGCACCTTGCGCAGCGCGCCCGCATCTGCCAGCGGCGTGTCGAAGAAGATGCGCCGTACCTCGTCGCCGCAGACGATATCGATGCCGTCGGCGTCGATGCCGGTAAGCGACCAGCCCTTGCCGCTCGCTTTGGCAAAGTGGTGGGCATAGACTTCGACCGCGTCGAGATGCTCGGCATTCATGTGGTCCAGCGCCGATTGCTCGCTTTCAGCCAAAGCCTCGACTGCCGGGCCTGTCGTCAGCAGGTCGGAGCGGGTCAGCAGATAGGCCTTTCCGAAGCCGCCATTCAGGCTCGCGTTCTGGATTTCCAGGCGGAAGAAGGAAAAGTCGCCGAGCCCGACATAGAGTTTCGCCTTGGCATTTCGGTTGAGGTAACGCCGTTCGGCGCGCGCTTGTTCGGCTGTTCCGCGTTCCAGCTTCACCGCCTTGCAGGCCAGCGTGATGCGCGGATGGGCGAGCGCATCGCCCTTGCCGGGCTCGCCAAGCAGCAGCGAGCAGCGCGGATCGGCCAGCAGCGCGCGCGTATGCGCGGCAAGCAGCGATATCAGGATCAGCGGCGTGCCGTCGACGTCGGTGGCCACCCCGGCGCGGCTGACTGCCGGCGCGCCGGTTTCGGGATCGAGCACGCCGAGCGCGCCATAGCGCGCTTCCCGCAGCAGCGTCTTGCCAAGCCGGATCGCGCCGGCGTCGGTTTCCCGGATGACGTCCTTCTTCTTCTCCAACGCGGCCTCACAAATCCTGATAAGACTGATCTACTTATCGCCCGACTATTCCCGACTTTGCAAGAGCCTCCACCTCGGCGGCAGAAAACCCGTATCGTCGGAGCGCTGTGGCCGGGTCAAGCGTGCCACTTTCCGCAAGGGCCGAGGGCGTGCGCGAAAAGCGCGGCGCGGGAGAGGGGCGCCGCAACCCGCCTGCTTGTGTAAATGTCCGCCTTGCGCGGTTGTGCGGATGGTCGCGCGCCTCGATCAGCGACAGCACCGGCGCCACGCAGGCATCCGTCGCCTCGAAGTGCGCTGCCCATTCGTCGCGGCTCTTTTCGGCGACGCGCTTTGCGATTGCGGCGCGCATCTCTTCCCATCGGCTGCGGTCATATTGCGCCGTCACGAAGCTTGGGTCGAGGGGCAGCAGGCGGGCGAATTCGGCGAAAAATTGCGGCTCGAGGCAGGCGACGACGATGTGCTTTCCATCCGCCGTCTCATAGGTGTCGTAGAAGGGGGTGCCGGAATCGAGCAGGTTTTCGCCGCGACGGTCCACCCAGTGCCCGGCGGCCATCCAGGCATGGTAGGGCGCCGCAAGCATGGCCGCACCATCGGTCATGGCAGCGTCGATGACCTGACTTTTCCGGAGCGCGAACGCTCGAACAGTGCCGCCAGCACCCCGGCGATCAGAAACATCGTGCCGCCGCCATAGTCGGCGACGAGATTGAGCGGCGGCAACGGCTTGGCGCCCTTTGATCCGATGGCGTGGAGAACCCCGGAATAGGCGAGATAGGTGACGTCATGGCCGGCGCGTTCGCTGAGCGGCCCGTGCTGGCCGAAACCGGTCATGCGGCCATAGATCAGCCCGGGATTGCGCGCCATCGCCGTTTCCGGTCCGAGCCCCAGCCTTTCCATTACGCCCGGCCGAAAGCCCTCCACCAGCACGTCGGCCCTGTCGATCAGCCGCAAGGCGAAGGCCACTCCTTCCGGCCGCTTCAGATCGATGCGCAGCACGCAGCGGCCGTGCCGGTCGAGATCGTGCTCGGGGGCGATGTTGTCGAGGAAGGCCCGCTCGCTGTGCATCCGTTCGATGCGAATGACATCGGCGCCCATTTCCGCCAGCATGAGGCTCGCAAGCGGCACCGGGCCGAGCCCGGCCATCTCCACAACCGTCAGGCCGGCAAGAGGTCCCGGTTTCGGCGTGGCGGGCGGCTCCTTCATCTGCCGGCCGTTATTTCGGCGCCATGCGGATTGCGCCGTCGAGGCGAATGGTTTCGCCGTTCAACATCTGGTTTTCGATTATGTGCAGGGCAAGGGCCGCATATTCGGCCGGCTCGCCGAGGCGCGAGGGGAACGGCACCGCGGCGCCAAGCGAATCCTGTACTTCCTGCGGCATGCCCGCCATCATCGGCGTGCGGAAGATGCCGGGCGCGATCGTCATCACCCGGATGCCCGAGCGCGCCAGATCGCGCGCGACGGGCAGCGTCATGCCGACGATGCCGGCTTTCGAGGAGGAATAGGCCGCCTGTCCGATCTGCCCGTCATAGGCTGCTACCGAGGCGGTGTTGACGATGACGCCGCGTTCGCCGCCTTCGAGCGCATCGAGCTTGCCGATGCGCTCGGCGACGAGCCGGATCATGTTGAAGCTGCCGATCAGGTTGACTTCTATCACCCGTCGATAGGCGTCGAGCGGATGAGGGCCGTCCTTGCCGACGGTCTTCACGCCTATGGCGATGCCGGCGCAATTGACCAGGATGCGCGGTTCGCCGAGCGTCTTGGCAACGGCGGCGATGGCGCTTTCGGCGCTTTCGGCGCTGCTTACGTCGCACGTCTCGGCATGGCCGCCGATCTCGGCCGCGACCTGTCGGGCGCGGTCCGCTCCGATGTCGAGCACGCCGACCTTGACGCCGCGCGCGGCGAGCGCCCGCGCCGTGGCTTCACCCAGTCCCGAACCGCCGCCGGTGACGATCGCAACCTGTCCTTCGAGTTTCATACCGAGACTCCCCTTTCGAGTTCCCGATCAGCGTAGGGAGGCTTGCGCCGGCGCGCAACCATGTCAGGCGTCGGCGTGGCGTATCTCGCCGGTCAGCGCGGCAACCGCGCCGGACAGAATCTCGACGGCCAGCAGCCGGTCGGGATCGACCGGGCGCGGCATCGTAATCTGGCCGCGTGCAATGCGCTTGAAGCCGAGTGGCCCGTAATAGGGTTCATCGCCGACCAGCACGACGCAGGGCTCGCCAGCGTTGCGGGCTGCCTCCAGCGCTATCGCCACCAGCCGGCGGCCAATGCCGATATTCTTGAAAGCGGGCCGGACCGCAAGCGGTCCAAGCAGCAGCGCGCGGCCCCTGCCGGCGACGATGCGCGTCATTCGCACCGAGGCGATCACCGTACCGTCATGCATGGCGACGAAGGACAGATCGCGCTCGTGCGGTCCGCCTTCGCGGATCTTGTAGGCCGCGCGCGTAAAGCGGCCCGGCCCGAAAGCCTCTTCGTTGATCGCGTCGATTTCGGGATCATGCGCCGGCGATTCCGGCTGATAGATTACGGCAAGGCTCATGGTCTTTGCATCCGGTACGGCAAGGAATGTCGGCTGCGCGTGACAGCCAGCGTCATGCGCCTGCTCAGGCGCGAGCGCTCATTCGTCGTCGGTCGAACCGGATATGTGCAAAATCCACCATGGACGACCGGCTAGCATCATTTTCCGGTGGCGTCCATCGGGCATTTGCGTCCGCGCAAGTGTCGGTGACGCACTGTTCATGCCGCAAGTGTTTCCCCTCAACCGCCTTTGGCCCTACATTGCAGACAACACAGGAGTTTGTCATGGGATTGCTGGTAGACGGAAAATGGGTCGACCAATGGTACGACACCATGAACACGGACGGCCGCTTCGTGCGTTCGCGGTCGCAGTTTCGCGACTGGATCACGCCCGACGGCACTCCCGCGCTCGACAGAACGCGAGGCTTCAAGGCCGAGCCCGGTCGCTATCACCTCTATGTCTCGCTCGCCTGCCCATGGGCGCACCGCACGCTGATCTTTCGCGTGTTGAAGAAGCTCGAGGACCTCATCACCGTATCGGTCGTGCACCATTACATGGGCGAAAACGGCTGGACGTTCCGGACCGATGACGGTGCGACCGGCGATCCGCTCTATGGCTTCGACTTTCTCCACCAGATCTACACCAAGGCCGACCCGGGCTATTCGGGCCGGGTCACCGTGCCGGTGCTCTGGGACAAGAAGGAACAGACGATCGTTTCCAATGAATCCTCCGAAATCATTCGCATGCTGAATTCGGCCTTCAACGAGTGGGGCGACGCCTCGCTTGATTTCTACCCGGAGGCGCTGCGCGGCGAGATCGACGAGATCAACGAGTTCGTCTATCCGGCGATCAACAACGGGGTCTATCGGGCGGGCTTCGCCACCAAGCAGCACGCTTATGAGGAAGCGTTCAACGAACTCTTCTCCGCCCTCGACCGGCTGGAAGACCGGCTGTCACGGCAGCGCTATCTGGTCGGCGGCCAACTGACTGAAGCCGACTGGAGGCTGTTCACGACGCTGGTGCGCTTCGATCCGGTCTATGTCGGCCACTTCAAATGCAATCTCAGGCGCATCGCCGACTATCCGAATCTGTCGAACTACCTGCGCGAGCTCTATCAGGTTCCGGGCGTCGCCGGCACGGTCGACATGCTGCACATCAAGTCGCATTATTACGGCAGCCATGCGACCATCAATCCGACCGGCATTGTTCCGGTGGGACCGGAGATCGACCTCAATGCACCGCATGACCGTGATCGGTTCGGCAAATCTGACTGATCACCAGTAAGGCGACGCCGCCACTCCGTCGAAAACCTCGGCGATGCGCCGCAGCGTCGCCGGCGTCGTCGCCTCAGGCAGGGCGTCGAGCCGAAAGAAGCCGGCTTCGGCGATTTCGCGATCCGGCAGCTTCGGCGCGGTCTGGCGGAACGCCTCGATCAGGAAAAAGGCGACATGGTCGCGACGGCTCGCCTGCCGGTTGAGGTGGAACGATCTCAAGACCGGCGGCGCGGTGAATTCGATGTTTCCTTCCTCGACGAATTCGCGCGCCAGCGATTCGGTCATGATCTCACCCGCCTCGACGCCGCCGCCCGGCAACTGCCAGCCCGGCACATAAGTGTGGCGGATCAGGAAGACCGAATTCGAGCTTCTGTCATGCACCAGACCGCGCACGCCGAGCGTCATCGGCCTGCGCAGCAGGAAATAGGTGTGAAACAGCCGTCCGCGCAGCGCCGGCCACCCGCGCTGCCGAAACCGCTCCTGATCATCATCATCGCCTGTCATCGCCGGCCTATAGGCGGCTGGAAAGCGGCGATGGCGTATTCTACAAAGAGCATATGTTCAGGCTCGCCCATATTTCCGATGTCCATCTGGGACCTCTGCCGGCCGTAAGCTACCGCGATCTCGCCTCGAAGCGCATGGTGGGCTACGTCAACTGGCAGCGCAACCGCAAACGCTTTCTTCATGAGGGAGTGATCGGGTCAATCGTTGCCGATCTCCAGGCCGCGGGCGCCGACCATCTGGCGGTGACGGGCGATCTGGTCAACCTGGCTCTGGACGGGGAGATCGAGCTGGCGCGGCTATGGCTTGAAACGTTGGGCAGCCCGGAGGATGTCTCCGTGGTGCCGGGAAACCATGATGCCTATGTGCCGGGCGCCTTCGACAAGATCTGCCGCGCCTGGGGCGCCTGGATGACCGGCGATGGCCAGAACGCGCCGTCCGATCGCCATGGCTTTCCCTATATGCGCGTGCGCGGGCAGGTGGCGTTGATCGGCGTGTCGACCGCCCGGGCGACCGCGCCGTTCATGGCCAACGGCTTCTTCCGCGATGCCCAGGCGCGCCGGCTCGGCCACATGCTGGACGATGCGCAGGCGCGTGGCCTTTTTCGCGTGGTGATGATCCACCACCCGCCGGTGCGCAATGCCGTCGCGCAGCATAAGCGCCTGTTCGGCATCTCCCGTTTTCAGAGGACCATGAACCGGCATGGCGCCGAACTCATCCTGCATGGCCATTCGCATCTGCCGTCGCTGCATTGGATCGGCGCGCGCGGAAAATCCGTGCCCGTGGTCGGCGTCGCTGCGGCGGGACAGGCGGCGGGCGGCCGCAAGCCGGCGGCACAGTACAACCTCATCGAAATCGATGGAGAGCCCGACGCGTGGGGCATCCGCCTCAGCCGTCGCGGGCTCACCGGGGCTGCGCTGCCGCCGGCCGAAATCATGGCGATGGAGCTTGCGTCGGCGCGCTGAATGCCGATTTTGCTAGAATCCCAGGTTCAGCGAATCCAGCCGGTCGCGCAAAAGGAGCATGGTGACGGCAAGTCCGGCCAGCGCGCCGGCAAGCACCAGTAAAAGCCCGGAAAAGAACGCCTTCCACCCGCCGCCGCGGCTTTGCCTGGGCGGCTCGGCCGTCTCGCCGTGGCCGAAGGCATGGGCGATGCCACCTTCCAGCAGGCGCTCGCGCTCGACGATCCGCTCGGCGATGTAGCGGGTCACCTGGTCGGCGACGGGCTTGATGCTGCTCGATTCGACCAGCACCACGCGGCCGAGACGCGTGTCCTTGAGGAAGCGATAGGTGCGGCGGTCGCGGCCGAGGCTGACATGGCTGACCGCGTCGATCCAGAGTCGTGGCTGGAGTCCTGAGGAGATCGCGAAGTCGAAAATGTCGATCTCGGCCGGAACATCCTCGAACACCGGCGCCAGTTCTGCTGCGAGCAGGTCCAGCCGCGTGCGGCTTGCCTCGCGCAATTCCACCACGACATCCTCGCGATCGGCTGCGGCATTCTTGACGTCGCGCACTGCCTCGGCAAGGCGGCGCGGCGTCTCGATAGGCATCACGTTTTCCCCGGCATCGCTCATGGGAAGATACTCCAGCCTCAACGCAACGTTAAGAAAGCATTAACACAGCCATCGGGCCAATGCATCATTTCGAGACGGTCTGGCGGATGATCTCGACGACATGATCCGGCGTTTCCTCCACCAACATGTGGCCGGCGCCGGGCAGCGGCCACAGCGCAAAGCCTACGGGCATATGGGCGGTTTGCGAGAAGGGCAGCATGGCATCTTCGGTCCCCCAGGCAACGCAGACCGGCATCGGCAGCGCCGCCAGCATCTCGCGCGCGATTACGCCCTGGCGATCCCCCTTGGTCATCGCGGCGGCGATCTCGACCAGCTTCCCGGTCTGGCCCGGCTGCGCCCGCATCCGTTCGAGAGCCTGAACGAGATTGTCCGGCACGACTGCATGTGGACCCGACATCTGCGTGAGGCACGAGCGGATTTCCGCCTTCGAGCGCGCGGCCGCATAACGGCGCAGCAGAGGACCGTTGATCTGCTCGCCGATGCCACCCGGCGCAAGCAGCGTCAGCGAGGCGGCAAGCTCCGGCCGGGAAATTGCGGCAAGCGCGGCAAAGGCGCCGCCCATGGAGTGGCCGACCAAATGGGCCCTGCCGATCTGCCGCGCCTCGAGGTCGGCGAGTATGGCGCGGATCGCCACCTTCGCAGGCCCCGCCTGCGGCCAATCGAGCGAGCCGGCGTGGCCCGGCAGATCATAGGCCAGCGTGCGGAAATCCGGCGAAAGTGCCGTCGCAATCCGATCCCACATGCCATGAAACGAGCCGAAACCATGCAGCAGGACGATCGTCTCGGAGCCATCACCATTTTCCTGTGCGAAGAGCGTATGTGTCATGTGTGGCTTTCTGGCATGACGTTGCGCGGGCGCGTCAGCTCGGGCTGTCGAGGCCTGCGGCGCGAAGGCTGCTCAGCAGTTTTTCGATAAGATCGGGCGGATATTTGGCCTTCTCGAAGGTCGCGCGGGGATCTGCGGCAAAATCCGGAAACTCCGTGTCGATCTCGCTTGTCAGGGTTTTGGCCAGATCGGCGTTGCCGGTGCTGTCGGCGGCGATCAGGCGGGCTGCCAGGTAATGCGATTTCGGCGTCATCGCCAGCGCTTCCGTCGCCTCTGCAGCGCGTTGCGTTTCCCCATTCATGAATTTTGCCAGAAACAGGCCGTAGTCCCACCAACTCGGATGCACGCTCGATGCCTCGACGGCACGTTCCATGATCGGCGCGCCGGCGGCGTAGTTTCCGGAAAGCACCAGCGCATAGCCATAGGATGCGGCCATGGTCAGGTCGTAGGTGTTGAGTTCATATGCCTTTCGCATCCAGCGGATCGCCTCGGCCTGGTTGCCGATTCGCGAATTCAGAAAGCCATAGGCCCGGTGCGCGTAAGGGCTGGTCGCTCCGGTCTGCACGGCGCGGTTGGCCAGAGCCAGCGCCTCCTGCTCGGATGCCTCGGGCGGGTAAGGGTGGTTGTCCGTGACCGCTTCCATGTGAAGCGAGGCGAGTTCGGCATTGACCAGCGGCGATTTGGCGTCCGCCCCGGTGAGGCTGGTCAGGCAGCGATAGGCGGCTTCATGTTTTTGCGGCGTCTGGTCGAGATAATAGGCTTCGTTTAGCAGCAGGCAGGAAATCAGCCCCGAAGCGAACCCGTTCTGGTCGATATAGCCGTAGATCGTTCCGGCAGTCGGTACCGTCGAGCTCAGAATATCGGCGATGCGATCGTCGAGCACCTGCGCACGCTGGTCGGCAGCGGTCAGCACGCGCGAAAAAAGAACCTTGCCGCTGGCACTGCTTTGCAGTTCGATCGTCACCGTTCCTGGC
The DNA here is from genome assembly GCF_047739745.1 of Borborobacter xinjiangensis. Classification (NCBI taxonomy): domain Bacteria; kingdom Pseudomonadati; phylum Pseudomonadota; class Alphaproteobacteria; order Hyphomicrobiales; family Phyllobacteriaceae; genus Borborobacter; species Borborobacter xinjiangensis. The sequence continues at coordinate 139,969 of NZ_JBLLVA010000010.1, forward strand.
GTCGGGCCGGGCGAGACATTGAACACGAACTGCAAGGCGTCCGCTGCCGATTTCGCCGGCGTGGGTGCTTCGCGGGCAATGAATTCGACCGTATCGAAACTGGAAAGGCCGGTGCGCAGCACGGCGGCGACGCGGTTGGCGGGGGCATCGTCCGAATGGTCCGCTATGTAGATCCGTGGCAGCGACACATGGTGAATGGCCGCGGTGATGGCGGCAGCCTCGGGGTGCAGGTCTCTTCCCGCCGCAATCGAGGCATCTCCCGCTTCGCCGGGCAAGGCCATGCGAAACACCAGATATCCGAGCATGGCAATGATGACCATCATCGCCGCCCAGAAGAAATGCAGATGCCGCATGACCAGCGGGTTGGGGGGCAGGGGGGCGGGTGCCGCCTCGGCTGAATATTCGACTGACGCGGCCGTGCTGTCGGCCGGCGCGGCGGCAGGCAGGATTATCGCTTCTTCTGGCGGGGCGGCCGCATCGGCGCTCGCTTCCTGCCGCTCGACGATCAGTTCGTATGTGGGGACATAGGTGCCGCGCGCAATGGTGATCCGCACCGGATCGTCGGCGCCTTCGGAAGCGGAATATTGTGCCAGAAGTTCGCGCAGCCGGCGGGCCTGCACCCGCACCACCGCGTCGGTGGCGGAATCGAAGCCGGCGTCCTTGCCGAACACGTCCACCGCGATTGCGAAGCCTTTCAACCGGTCGGCGTTGCCGGCCTGCTCCTGTTCGACCAGGTAGCGTAACAGGTTGCGCGCGCGCTCCGAACGCCCAAAGGTTTCGCTGGCCAGCAGCTTTTCCAGCGTTTCCAGCACTGCGGGGGCAGCAGGCCTGTCATGTTGCAAGCGTCGGACCTTTCGAGATCGGCGCCAAAAATCGAGCGATCATAACGCTCTTGCGGGCATGCACAAGCGCGCAGTCCCCGCCGGTACGGAGCGGGGGGCGGTTTTCCCCTGTCCAGAATGTGACATGGTTAATTCAGCAAGGGCCCGAAATCGCTGTCGAATTTCAGGCCCTTGCCGCGATCATCAGCCGATGATGCGATTGACGGCCGAGACGACGGCCTCGAGCGAAGCGCCGACGATGTTGGTATTGATGCCGGCACCGAAGATCCGCCCGCCCGGATGCTCGATCTCCATGTAGCAGATGGCCGAGGCATTGGAGCCGCGCTGGATCGAATGCTCGGAATAGTCGAGCACCGACAGAGGAATGCCGACGTGGCGCGACAGGGCATCGACGAAGCCGTCCACCGGACCGTTGCCGACGCCGTTGATCTTCACTTCCTTGCCATTGTCGAAAATGCTTGCTTCGAGAATGCGGCGACCCTTGGTGTCGGGGTCGGGGAAGGTGTGGTGATCGATGAATTTCAACCGGCCGCCCGGCTGGTCGATATAGCGCTCGACAAAGCGTTCATGGATGCGCTTCGAGGGCACTTCCTTGCCTTCCGCGTCGGTGATCGACTGGATGTCCTGGCTGAATTCCACCTGCAGGCCGCGCGGCAGGTTCAGCCCGTAGTCGGCCTGCAGCACATAGGCGATGCCGCCCTTGCCCGACTGCGAATTGATGCGGATGATCGCCTCATAGGTGCGGCCGACATCCTGCGGGTCGATCGGCAGATAAGGCACTTCCCACAGCGACTTGTTCGCGGTCTTGATAGCCTTCATGCCCTTGTTGATGGCGTCCTGGTGGGAGCCGGAAAACGCCGTATAGACCAGTTCACCGACGTAAGGGTGGCGCTCGGGGATCTTCAACTGGTTGGAATATTCGTAGACTTCCTTCATCCGGTTGATGTTCGAGCAGTCCAACTCGGGATCGACGCCTTGCGTGAACATGTTGAGCGCCAGCGTGACGATATCGACATTGCCGGTGCGCTCGCCATTGCCGAACAGCGTCCCCTCGACGCGGTCGGCGCCGGCCATCAACGCGAGCTCGGTGGCGGCGATGCCGGTGCCGCGATCATTGTGCGGATGCAGCGAGATGATCAGGTTTTCGCGGTTGTCGAGCTGCCGGCACATCCATTCGATGCGATCGGCATAGATATTGGGCGTCGAAGTCTCGACCGTCGAGGGCAGATTGAGGATCAGCCTGTTGTCGGCCGTCGGCTTCACGATCTCGGCCACCGCGTTGCAGATTTCCAGCGCCACCTCCAGTTCGGTGCCGGTGAAGCTTTCCGGCGAATACTGGAAGCGATAGCCGCCTCCGGCCTTGGCCGCCATGTCGGTGATCATCTTGGCCGCGTCGGTGGCGATCTGCTTGATGCCGGCGACGTCCTTCTGGAAGACGACGCGGCGCTGCAATTCGCTGGTGGAATTATAGAAGTGGATGATCGGGCTGTTGGCGCCCTGCAACGCTTCGAAGGTCCGTGTGATCAGTTCCGGCCGGCATTGCACGAGCACCTGCAGGTCCACGTCGTCGGGCACTTCGCCTTCCTCGACGCACCAGCGGGCGAAGTCGAAATCGGTCTGCGAGGCGGAGGGAAAGCCGATCTCGATTTCCTTGAAGCCCATGTCGACGAGCAGCTTGAACATGCGCACCTTGCGATCGTGGCCCATCGGGTCGATCAGCGCCTGGTTGCCGTCGCGCAGGTCGACCGAGCACCAGATCGGCGCCTTGTCGATGATCCTGGAAGGCCAGGCCCGGTCGGGCAGGTCCACCCTGGCGGCGGGTTCGTATTTGGTCGATGCCAAAGGCATGCCGGCGCGCGCGGAAGCGGCGGATATCGGTGTCATCTTGGTCATTGTCAGTCTCGTTTTCCTGCCGCCATGCGCGAAAAGATTACGCGTCGTCCGGCGGTCTTATACCCAGAAATTTGTTCTGTTCTAAGAATAAAGGAGCAGGTGCCTCGGCGGCAATCGACCGCCGGACGCTCCTTAACGAGCCCGGCGATCGCCGATAAGGCCGAGAAGAAGCAGCGTTGCCGAAAGCGCGCGAACGGTTTCGCCCGCAAAGGCGGACGCACGGACGGCGGTTCTGTTCGGACGCGAAGTCATGGTCGCACTGATACAAGAGCCGAACGCCGCGCGCAACCCCCGCCAAGCGCCGGTCAAAACGACGGCACCAGTCCCACGGCGACGTAGCACAAAGCGGCGATTGCCGCGGCGATCGGCAACGTTATGACCCAGGCGATGACGATATTGCCGGCGATGCCCCAGCGCACGGCCGAGAGGCGGCGGGCAGCACCCACGCCGACGATCGCGCCGGTGATCGTATGGGTGGTGGAGACCGGTATGCCGAGCCCTGTCGCCATGAACAGCGTGATCGCTCCGCCGGTCTCGGCGCAGAAGCCCTGCATCGGGTTGAGCCGGGTGATCTTCGAGCCCATCGTGTGGACGATGCGCCAGCCGCCGAACAGCGTGCCGAGCGCTATCGCCGCCTGGCAGGTGATGACGACCCAGAACGGCACATAGAATTCACTGCCGAGATAGCCCTGCGAGAACAGAAGCACCGCGATGATGCCCATGGTCTTTTGCGCATCGTTGCCGCCGTGGCCCAGCGAATACATCGAGGCCGACGCAAACTGCATGACGCGGAATGTGCGGTCGACCGCGAACGGCGTTTGCTTGACGAAGGCCCAGGAGACGGTGAGGATCAGCGCAAGCGCCAGCAGGAAGCCGGTGAGCGGCGACAGCACGATCGCCGCGGACGTCTTCAAAAGCCCGGTCCAGACGATGGCGCCACCGCCCGCCTTCGCCACGCCGGCGCCGACAAGTCCGCCGATCAGCGCATGCGAACTGCTCGAGGGAATGCCGAAGAGCCAGGTGATGATGTTCCACGCGATCGCGCCCATCAGGGCTGCGAAGATCACGCGCGGATCGACGATGCTGGCGTCGATGATGCCGGTGCCGAGCGTCTCGGCCACATGCAGCCCGAAGAACAGGAACGCGATGAAGTTGAAGAAGGCCGCCCACATGACCGCATATTGCGGCCGCAGCACCCGCGTGGAAACGATGGTGGCGATGGAATTGGCCGCGTCATGCAGGCCGTTCAGGAAATCGAAAAACAGCGCGACCGCAATCAGGCCAATCAGCACCGGAAAGGCGAGGGAAGCATCCATCCGGGCTAGACCGATCCTGAAACGAAGCTGGAAGGACGGCTCATGGTCCTAAACGTTCTCGACCACGATGCCGTTTATCTCGTTGGCGACGTCCTCAAGCCGATCCATCACCTTTTCCAATTGCCCGTAGATTTCCTTTCCGATCTGGAAGGCCATCGGATCGGTCCGGCCGTACTGCTGGAAAAGCTCCTTCATCCCGTCATCATGCAAGTTGTCGGCGCGGCTCTCCGCACGCTTCACTTCGGCGGCGAGTTCGGTGAGGCGCGCGGCATGCGTTCCGACCTTGTGCAGCAGCGGTATGGCCTCGACCAGCACCCGCGCCGTCCTCGCGATCAGCGCGCCCATTTCCTGCATGCGGGGCTCGAAGCGCGTCTGCTCGTAAAGTGTCACGGTCTTCACCGTCTTGCGCATCATGTCGATGGCGTCGTCCATCGACTGGATCAGGTCCTGTATGTCGCTGCGGTCGAAGGGCGTGACGAAGCTGCGGCGCACGGCCAGCATCACTTCGTCGGTGATGGTGTCGGCCTGTCGCTCGAAGGCAATGATCTCGTTGCAGTAACGGCTGACGTCATCGCCGCCGGCCAGAAGGTTCTGCAGGGCATCGGCGGCATTCACGACCAGTTGCGCGTGCCGGTCGAACAGATCGAAGAAACGATCCTCGCGCGGCATGATCGCTCGAAACCATCTCAGCATTGTCTGTGCCTCAGCCTTCCGAAACTCTGCTCCGACAATGCGCACTACACTTCTATGGTTCGGCGCGCCGCAAAAATCTTTCGGCTTCGCACAGCTAAATCGCCTTCAAGGGGCGGATCACTCCTTCACCAACTTGGTCACCAGTCGTGCCAGCGAGGGGCCGAACATCAGCACGAAAAGGAAGCGGGCGGTCTGCATGGCCATGACGAAGGAGATGTTCACATTGTCGGCGGCGGCGGCGATGATGGCGACGGAATCCATGCCGCCGGGGCTGGTCGCCAGGTAGGCGGTGAGCGGGTCGACACCGAGATAACGGCTGATAAGCCACGCCAGCCCGCCGCAGAAAGCCATCAACACCAGGATCGACAGCATGATCTGCGGCAGCGCGCGGGCGGCATGGCGCAGGATCGGCCGGCTGAAATTGAGGCCGATCGCCCAGCCGATCAGCGCATAGCTGACGGCGAGCAGCCATTCGGGAAGCTGGAATTGCACCTCGGCTGAAAGATGCAGCGCCACGCCGGCGATGAGACTGCCGAGGAACCAGGGCGAGGGCAGGCGAAGGAGATAGCCGCCGATCCCGCCGACCGCCGCAACAGCGAGCGTGGTGGCGAAGGGCAGCCACTCGATCGCGGGAAACCACACCGTCTCCGCCACGCTCACGTCCGACGTGTCCACCCAAAGGCGCGCAACGAGTGCTGCCGCGACCGAAACGCAGATGACCCTCAGATATTGCATGAAGGCGACGAGGCGGGCATCCGCGCCGAAGCTTTCGGCCATCAGCACCATGGCGGTCGCCGCTCCCGGAGCGGAGCCCCAGACGGCGGTGGTGCCGGGCAGGATCTTCCAGCCGCTGATCAGCCAGCCAAGGAAGCTGGAGGCGGCGACGGTCGCCACCACGACGCCGAGAAACAGCGGCCAGTCATCGACGAACAACGCGAGGATATCGAGCTCGATCGACGCGGCGATGAGGCAGCCGATGATTGCCTGCGCGGCAAAGAAGGCGGGACGCGGCAGGCGCACCGTGGCGCCGTTCGCGCCGGCCACGATGCCGGCCAGCATCGGGCCGATCAGAAGGGCGGCCGGCAGATCGGCGAGTTCCAATATGCCGGCGAATAACAGCGATACGGTGAGGATCAGCGCCCATTGCAGCGCCGGCGCCAGGCCGGCCAGTGCCTCGGCCTCGCTTCTTCTCAAGCGAATGGCACCGCGCTGGTGCCCAGCGGCAGCTTGGCCTCGTCGTCCGGCTCCACATGGATGGTGATGCGCACGCCGGGTATTTCGGCCTTCAGCGCTTCCTCGATGCGGTCGCAGATGACGTGGCTTTCGCCCACGCTCATATCGGCGTCGACGACCAGATGGAACTCGATGAAGACGGCGCGGCCGGCCATGCGCGTCTTGAGGTCATGGACTTCCAGGGCGCCCTTCGAATTGGTCGAGATGACATCGCGGATGCGCATGTGCTCCTGGCTGTCCACCGCCATGTCCATCAGCCCGTTCAGAGAAGCGCTGATGACGTGCCAGCCCTGCCACAGGATGTTCAGCGCCACGATCACGGCGAGTGCCGGGTCGAGGAAGGTCCAGCCGGTGACGACGGCACCGACCAGGCCCGCGATGACGCCCACGGAGGTGATCACGTCAGTCATGATGTGCTGGCCGTCGGCGAGCAGCGCCGGCGATTTGTGGCGGCGCCCGGTGCGGATCAGGATCAGCGCCCAGGCGCCATTGACGATTGCGGCGAGCCCGTTGACGGCAAGCCCCTGCCAAGGCTGCTCGAGTGGAGCCGGCGTCTGCCAGGCCAGCCAGACTTCGCGCAGGATGAGCAGCGCCGCCAGCACGATCAGCACGCCTTCAAGGACGGCTGAAAAATACTCGGCCTTGTGATGGCCGTAGGGATGGCCGCTGTCGGCCGGCTTGTGGCTGACACGGATCGCCCAGAAGGCGGCCGCGGCTGCAATCACGTTCACGACCGATTCCAGCGCGTCCGAATAGAGCGCCACCGAGCCGGTGAGATGATAGGCCAGATATTTCAGCCCCATCACGCCGAAGGCGATGAAGATCGACCACAGCGCCAGGCGCCGGATGCTTTCCTTGGATGTCATCATGCTGGACGTCACGATGTCACTCTGTTTGCCGCGATGCCTTGCGCGGTATCAAATAGAACGAGCGCGGCCACCCGTCTGTACGGGCGGCCATGCCTAGATAAGTCAAATGCGGCCGTCGGTCGACCCACCGGGATCAGGCGGCCTTATCCTTCGCCTTGCGCGGCATATGGGCGACGACGTTCTCGATCATGCGCATGCCGGCACTCTGCCCGAGCGACATGATCGATTCGGGGTGAAACTGCACCGCGGCCACCGGCTCGTGCCTGTGCTCGATCGCCATGATGGTGCCGTCCTCCGTGGTGGCAGTCACGGTGAATTCCGCCGGCAGATGCACCGGATCGGCGCAGATCGAGTGATAGCGGCCGACCGTGATTTCCTGCGGCAAGCCGGAAAACACCACGCCGGGATCCGAGACGCGAATGCGCGAGGGCTTGCCGTGCATCGGTATGTCGAGCTGACGAAGCACGCCGCCATAGGCTTCGGCCAGCGCCTGCAGCCCAAGGCAGACGCCGAATACCGGCAGGTCGCGCGCCCGCGCCTTGCCGATGGTGGAGGCGCAGTCGAAATCCTTCGGCGTGCCGGGGCCGGGCGACAGCACCACAAGATCGGGCTTCAGCGAGTCGAACAACTCGTTGGGAACCGGCGCCCGTACGGTGGAAACATCCGCCCCGGTCTGCCGGAAATAGTTGGCGAGCGTGTGGACGAAACTGTCCTCATGATCGACCAGCAGGATTTTCACCCCGTCACCGACGCGGGCGGACTGGCGTTCGACGGCGGCCGAATTGCCGGCCTTGGCGTCACGGATGGCAGACAGCATGGCGGATGCTTTCAGTTCTGTTTCGGCTTCTTCGTCTTCCGGCACGGAATCATATAGTAATGTAGCACCGGCTCGGACTTCGGCGATCCCGTCCTTTATGCGGATCGTCCTGAGCGTCAGGCCGGTGTTGAGGTCACCGTTGAAATGCACCATGCCGATGGCGCCCGCATACCAGGCGCGCGGGCTTTTCTCGTGCTTTTCGATGAAGCGCATCGCCCACAGCTTCGGCGCGCCGGTCACCGTCACCGCCCACGCATGCGAAAGGAACGCGTCGAACGCATCCATGCCTTCGCGCAGTCGCCCCTCGATATGGTCGACCGTGTGGATGAGGCGCGAATACATTTCGATCTGGCGTCGACCGATGACGCGCACCGAACCCGGCTCGCAGACACGGCTCTTGTCGTTGCGGTCGACGTCCGAGCACATGGTCAGCTCGGATTCGTCCTTCTTCGAATTGAGCAGCTTCAGGATCTGCTCGGAATCGGAGATGGCATCGTCGCCGCGCTTGATGGTGCCGGAGATCGGGCACGTCTCGACCCTCCGGCCGTTTACGCGCACGAACATTTCAGGCGAGGCGCCGATCAGATATTCGTTTTCGCCGAGATTGATGAAGAAGGAATAGGGAGAGGGGTTGATCGTCTTCAGCCGTCGCGAAATGTCGGAGGGCGCGGTCTCGCAGCGTTCGTAGAACATCTGGCCGGGAACCACCTCGAACAGGTCGCCGCGCCGGAAGCTTTCCTTGGCCTTTTCGACGATCCTTGCATATTCGCCGGGCTCGTGGTCGCCGCGCGGCGGCACGTGATCGGCAGGCTTGAAAGGCCGCGCCTCGTTTTCACGCGGCAGACCTTCGGTCGAAAAGCCGTCGCCGGAATAGTCGTAGCGGTCGTGCCAGGCCTTGGCCTGATGGTGGTCGACGACGAGGATTTCGTCGGGCAGATAGAGCACCAGGTCACGCTGGCTCTCGGCGCGTTTTAGCTGGTGTTCGACCGGGTCGAACTGGAAAGCGAGATCGTAGCCGAAGGCGCCGTAAAGGCCGAGGCTGGCATCATTTTCGGTCCTGAACATCGCGGTGATGGCGCGAAGCACCGTGAACACCGAAGGCACGCGGCTGCGCTCTTCCTCGGCAAAGACGCGGCCGGGCATGGCGACGTCGAGCCGGATCAGTCGGGCGCTGCTCTCGGCGATGGTCACGTCGGCAAGCGGCGAAAGGACCCCCGCGATCGCCGGCAGCATCACCTCGCCGCGCGCATTCAGCGCCTCGATGCGCATGGCACGGCCGCGCGCGCTGATCACCAGCGGTGGGTCGATGATTGCCGTGTCCCAACGGGTATAGCGTCCGGGATATTCGTAGTTGGACGAAAACACCGCGCCGCGCCGCGAGTTCAACCCGTCTATGTAGGCCTCGATGGAGCCGGCATAGCCGGTATCGTGGCGGCTGCGCGTAACGGTCACCCCGCCTGTGGTTACGAAGCGCTCGGCGCCGTTTTCAAGAGTTTCGACCGACATTTCCCGTCTCCATTTTCGCCGTCAGGCAAACCCGGAAAGCTCTTGAAAAAACAAATGGCCGCCCGGATATCCGTTGCGGCCACCAAATTTCACGCGCACGCGCTCGTCAGGCCGCTTTCAGCAGGCCCACCACCAATGCGTCGTGTTCGAAATCGAAGTCATGGTTTCCCATAGCGGCGAATGCGGGACGGAGCAAGTGGATTCCGAAGGAGCCGCGAAAGGGCCGGCTACCTAATGTAGGTCTTGTAGACCCAGCCTTCCCGCCCGTCGAAGGCTATTTTGCACCAGGACTTGCATTCGATGACATTGACCGATGCCTTGGCCGGCACGACCGTCAGCACCTTGGCATCCTGGTCGGGCGAGGCGCGCATGTTCACCGCCTTCCTCACATGGGCGGTACGGCCCGCACCATCGGTGTCGGCGGCTTCAGCCGCCTTCGGCGCCTGCCGCGTGTCCTTCACCGCTGCTTCAAGAACGGCGGCCGGAATCGAGCCGGTCGTCGTGGCCCTGTCGGGCAGATAGGCCATTTCCGGCCCGGCCTTCCCGTCCGCCTTCGCGATGTCGTCGACCAGCGGGAACGGGGCGTGGCCTGGTTGCGTCGGCTTGGCTTGTGCGGTGTCGACTTCGGCCGGGGTTGCAGGAGCGGGTGCCGGTGCGGCAGCGCTCGCCGTACGCGGGGCGGGCACTCCCTGTATCGGCAACGGTCGTGGATCGGTCTTCGGTGCGGTTTTGGGCTCGGCCTTTGCCTCGATGCTGGCGAAGGTCGCCGGCTCCACGCGGATTGCCGGCGGATCGTAGAGCAGCGTCGTGCCGACGCCGATGCCGGCGAGCACGACCGCGCTTGCGCTGGGGATTGCCAGCTTGCGCAGCAAAGGCAATGCCCTGACCGCCTGGGCCTCGATCAGCCGGTAGATGTCGGCCGCGCGATCGATCACCGAGCGATCATCCTGCGCATGGCCGTCCTCGGCCTTGGCGTTCCAGTCGTAACGGCAGGCCGGCGCGGTCTTCTGCGCAACGCCGGCGACGGCTTCGCCGGCGCGTCGTGCGGGCGACGCTGCCGGAGCAGTTCGGCGATAGGTGTCCGCTACAGGCGCTGCATTGTCCGACGCCTCCGATTGATCGGCGTCGTGCTCATCGGTGTCGTTCGTGCTTTTAAACAAATCGGCTCCACGCAACGATCGAAACAAGAATCTATTCCGCCGTCCGCTTCATGGCCTTGAACCCTGAAAACGTACGTCCCCGAACAGTGTCGGCGGAATAAAAACGCCAGTTGTGGCTTTTCTGTGCCGCCAAAGCAATTTTCGGTGGAAAGCCAGTCCAGTTAATTGCCGCTGGCTTCCCGTGCCATTTCATCGAGCAAGGTGTTGACCTCGTCGCGCCCGCCGCCCTCGGGCAACCGGCGGAAGCCGACATTGACCTTTCCGGGCGCATCCTCGGTTTCGTAGACGAAGAGTATGTATGGGCAATAGGCGATATTGGCCGCGTCCTGTTCCATGACCCGGCGCGAAACCACCGCCGAGCAGAACTGGAAGAACTCGGCATTGCGGTAAAGCGTCTTGCTCGCTCCAACATCGGCGGCGGTGCGCTTCAGCATCTCGCCGATGAGGCCATGATAGTCGACCAGATAGCCCCGGTTGACGATGGCGTCATTCACGTCGCTGGCGACGTCGGCGAACGGTGCCTCGACCGTGTAGACGACGACATCCTCGGATGCGTTGGCCGGTGCCGCCGAAAGGAGGGAGACGGCGAGACATGCCAAGGCTGAAAGGAAGGCGTATTTCATCGCTATCTCCTGGAAGGCTTTCGCCGGTGAGCGACGCGCCGAAATATATGCCAAGATGAATATGTTCGGATTCGGATGTCAAGCCGCTGCTGCTTGACGGCGGTGGCCGCGCCAAATACATTCAAAAACCAATATGTGATGGGGGAAGGTCAGATGCCGACGATGCCAACTTGCCGGTCCGGGCTTTTCTCACGGCGCCAGGCGCTGCTCATGGGGGGAGGCGCTGCCGCGCTTGCCGTTGCGGGTGTGCCATGGCCGGCGGCTGCCATCGGCCGTATCGCGGCGGGTGACGCGGAGATCACCATCGTCAGCGACGGTCATCTGGTATTGCCGGCGCCATTCGTGCTGCCCGACGTGCCGGAAGCCGACCGCGCCGCGCTTCTGTCGGGCAATGGCATGTCGACTGAGACGCTCAATCCCGATTGCAACATATCCTTCGTGCGCGCCGGAGATCGTTTGGCGATCTTCGATGTCGGCTCGGGGCCGAACTTCATGCCGAGCGCCGGCAAGCTGCTGGAGAATCTCGCCGAGGCCGAGATCGATCCGGCCGATGTCACCGATGTCATCTTCACCCACGCGCATCCGGATCATTTCTGGGGACTGACCGACGAGTTCGACGAACTGATCTTTTCCAACGCCACCTATCGCATGGCCGAGGCCGAATGGAACTTCTGGCGGGCCGACGACACGCTGGAAAAGATGCCTGAGGATCGCAAGTCCTTCGTTGTCGGCGCGCAGGGCCGCATGCCGCTGATCGAGGAGAAAATCGAGCTGTTCACGCCGGGAACCGAGGTCTTCCCGCAGGTCGAGGCGGTCGACACGCCGGGCCACACGCCCGGACACGTCTCCTTCATGGTGCATGGCGGCAGCGATCCGGTGCTGATCGTCGGCGATGTGCTCGCCAATCCGGTTTCCTTCGCCAGGCCGGACTGGCATTGGGGCACCGACCATGACCCGCAGATCGGCTCGGCGACGCGCAAAAAATTGCTCGACCGCATTGCCGCCGAGAAGGTCCGGCTCATCGGCTTCCACCTGCCGCATCCGGGTGCAGGCACGGCCGAGGCTCACGATGGCGCTTATCGGTTCGTGCCGGCCGCATAGCCAGACTCCTTCGAGCCGGCTCCGCTTGGGCCGCTTCCCGCTTTCAGGTCATGCCCTGGAAAATACGCGGAATGCAGCGAAGGGCGATCCCTCGATTAGATAGCCGAGGCCCATCCGCGCGCCGACCGCGATCGATGCCATGGCAAAGGGCGCCGAGATCGCCAGCACCGAGACGGCGCTGACGCCCTGTCCGATGGTGCAGCCCATGGCGAAAACGCCGCCGGCGCCCATCAGGAAGCCGCCGGCGATATGGCGGCTCAGTTCGCGCGCATCGTCGCAGGCTTCCCAGCGGACGTCCTTGCGCTTGAAGGCGCAAAGTGCCGCGCCCAATACCACCCCGATCACCAGGCCGACGCCATAGTCGGGAAAGACGCCGGTGAAGGTTATCATCTGCAGGATGGTGTCGGCGACAGGCACGACGAACGAGGCCGCCTCCAACTGCACCGGGTCGAAGGCATGACGGCTGGCCAGACTGGTCGCCAGCCAGCCGAACGCAATGACCAGTCCGACCACGGCCCCGGTCAGGATGCTGGCATGGGCGCGGCGATAATCGCCGTCGCGAAACACCCACCAGAACAGCGCGAGCGCCACGACGATTGCTATTGCCAGCCTGAGGTCGATGCCGACCAGGGCCGAAACAAGCGAGCCGAGCGACTGGTCGCCGGCATGGGAAAGGTCGATCACCAGATTGTCCACGACCTGCACCCTCACCAGGCCGACCAGCCCGCGCTGCGCAGCGAGCGCCGAAAGACCGAGCACCAGGAGCACGACAAGCGAGCGCAGGCTTCCGCCGCCGGTGCGCACCAGCGCGCCGAAGCCGCATGTGCCGACCAGCGCCATTCCGAAGCCGAATGCCAGCCCTCCGATGATGGCGCCGGTCAGTCCGAAAAGCGGGGAGAGATAGAAGCTGTCGCGAAGGTCGACGAGGTCGGCGGCGATCAGCATCTGGGTTGCCGCCAGCGCCACCGCCGCGGCAAGCGCCCAGGTGCGGACGCCGCGGCTGTCATTAGCATACCAGTGCCGCTCCAGCGCCGCCATCGTGCAGAAGTGCGAGCGGCGGGCGACGAACCCCAGTAACGTGCCCGCTAGAAGTCCGGCGACCGGCAGGAACCACGGCGATCCGAAAATTTCCACCATCTCCTCCTTGCGTGACGGTCACTTGGCTCCTGCGCACGAGCGGCGCAAAACGCGCCGTCGGTAGCTCGTGAGAGTACCTGTCATGCTGGTGCAGCCGGCCGGCAAAGACAAGGGAGGAGATGCGACAAGATGGATTTTTATTCTCTCTCTCGTCCGTTCCGAAGAAAACCCTGCCTGTGTTTCCACCGCCGTGCACATTTCGATACCCCGATTTTTCTGAATGTCTCCCCTAGAATTCGCGGCCAAGTAGAAAGAACCCTCTCTGGAGCCGCCTCATGGACCTCATCCCGGCAATCGACGTGATCGGCGAAAATGGCACCGCGCTTGCGGGAGGTGCCATGCTTGGCGCGGTCTTCGGGTTCCTGGCGCAACGAACCAGGTTCTGCACGCGCTCGGCCGTGCTCGACGTGGTGCGCGCTCGTGGGCTTTCCTCGCTCGCGATCTGGTTCGCGGGCTTTGCGGTTGCCATGTTCGGCGTTCAACTGCTGCTTGCCTATGGCGCGCTCGATGTTGCCGAGACGCGTTTCTTTTCGACCGCGCAGAGCCTGTCGGGCGCCCTGATCGGCGGCGGCCTCTTTGGCGTCGGCATGGTGCTGGCGCGCGGTTGCGTCTCGCGGCTCCTGGTGCTCGGCGCGTCCGGCAATCTGAGGGCGGTGTTCACGATCCTTGTCACGGCGATTGTCGGCCTCGCCACTTATGACGGCATCCTCGTGCCGCTGCGCGATTCGATCGGCGGCTTGTGGAACACGGCCGCGATCGGCGGCAACGATCTTCTGGCGCATGCGGCGCTGCCGCAGTCGGCCGGCGTCTGGCTGGGGTTGGTTCTGGCGCTCGGTGCCGTGGCGCTCGCTGTCGCGGCCCGGCTTTCCGTCTGGAATTTCCTCGGTGCTGCGGGTGTCGGCGCGACCATCGCCGGCGGCTGGTATTTCACCTATACCCTGTCGACGCAGGTGTTCGAGCCCATCCAGGCAGAAAGCCTGTCCTTCATTCGCCCGCTTGCCACAAGTAGCGCGCTGCTCGGCGGATCATCAGCGGCAGGGCTCGATCAGGGTCTGTTGATCGGAACGATCCTCGGCGCCTTTGCCGCGGCGGTGATCTTCCGCAATTTCCGCATCTCCACCTTCTCCGAGCCCGGAACGCCGTCGATCATCCGCTACGCGGCGGGCGGTCTGCTGATGGGATTCGGCGGCATCCTTGCCGTCGGCTGCACGGTGGGTGCGGGTCTCACCGGCGGGTCCGTGCTGGCCGTTTCTTCGCTCACCGGCCTTGCCGCCATGATGATCGGCGCCGGCGTGGCCGACCGGGTCATCGACGGGCGCGCGCAGAGCGCGGCAAGCCAGCAGGCGCATCCGGTCGCGGCCGAATAACCGCAGCCTATCCTATGTGTTCGGCTTCCTGACCGAGGCGCAGAACAGATCGTAGAGCGTGCCGACGACGGCCGATATTTCGGCGCTGGCGATCGAATAATAGATGACGCGCCCCTCGCGCCTGGTGTTGACCAGCCGGTCGAACCGAAGCCTTGCAAGCTGCTGGGAAACGGCGGCCTGCGGCAGGTTCATGATCTCCTCGAGTTCGGAAACCGATTTCTCGCCTTCGGCCAGCAGGCACAGAATCAGCAGGCGGCTTTCATGCGAAAGCGCCTTCAGGAGATCGCTCGCCTTGCGCGCCTGCGCCACCAGCGCCTCGAAGTCGGCACGGGTCTGCTTGCTGTCGAATTTCGGAAGGCTCATTCGAACTACCTGTCGTTACCACGGCCTGGGTGGGTCGCCTTAGCCGGCTGTCGCTCGGTCGAGCTTGGCAAGAAGCTCGTCTAGAAGATACCAGAAAAACTCGCTGCCAGGGTAACCGCGAATTCGGTCGATCTCCTTGCCGTTTTCGATCAGGATGAACGTTGGCGTGAAGGGCTCGGGCGCAATGCCGTCGAGATCTGCGGGCCAATCCTGGGTGACATCGACCCGGCGCAGCGGCGCCCGCCGTCCCTGCTCGGTCTTCGGATAGGCCGGCGCGATCTCGGCATTGAACTGGGCGCACCAGACGCAACCGGGCCTTTCCAGCATGACCAGTTCCGCGGCCACTGCCGGCGTGGCCAGGGCCAGCACGACGAAACACGCTGCAATCATCGAGCGAAACATAAACCGCACCGCACAACCTCATTCCGTTTGCAACATATAGAAATATTCGTATATTTGCCACCCCGACCATGGAACAGGGGTTTGCCGCGGTCGTGCGGCCGGGAGGGGGCGATGACATGCTGGATGTGAGTGTAGGCGGGGCGTTCCTGGCAGGACTGCTGTCTTTCGTGTCGCCTTGCGTCCTGCCGATCGTGCCACCCTATCTTGCGTGGCTCGCCGGTCTCAGTTTCGAGGAGCTCAAATCCGAGAAAATCGAAAGCGGCACGCGCCGGCGAATCGTTCTGGCGGCGGTGGCTTTCGTTCTGGGGTTCGCGACCGTATTCGTCGCCCTCGGCGCCACCGCCAGCGTGATCGGCAAGACCATCGCGCAATATTTCGACATTCTGTCCGTCATTGCGGGCATCATCATCATCGTCATGGGGCTGCATTTCGTCGGTGCGTTCCGCATCGCGTTCCTGTATCGCGAGGCCCGCATACAGGTCGACCGCAAGCCTGCCGGCCTGCTCGGTGCTTATGTCATGGGACTGGCCTTCGCCTTCGGCTGGACGCCTTGCGTCGGTCCGGTACTGGCCGCGATCCTGTTCGTTGCGGGCTCTGAGGGAACGGCGCTGCGCGGCGCCGGCCTGCTGGCGTTTTATTCGCTCGGCATCGGCATCCCCTTCATTCTGGCCGCCGTGTTCGCCAGCCGGTTTCTTTCCTGGGCGGCGCGTTTTCGCCGTCACATGCATAAGGTCGAAATCGCCATGGGCGTGCTGCTGATCTTAACCGGCATCCTGTTCATCACCGGGCAGATGTCCGTCATCTCGTATTGGCTGCTCGAAACATTTCCAATCTTCGCGACAATTGGGTAGGAGTTGCCGCCATGCTGAAGACAATCTTTGCCGCTCTTGGAATGCTGATTGCGCTCGCCCTGCCGGCGGCCGCCGAGATAGGCGACGACGGGCTGCACAAGGAGGCGTGGTTCTCCATGACCTTCCGCGACATCGCCGAGGACATTGCCAGCGCCAAGGAAGAGGGAAAGCGGCTGGCTATCGTCTTCGAGCAACGTGGCTGCATCTATTGCGCGGCCATGCATGAGAAGCTGCTTTCCGATCCGGAAGTGCGCGACTTCATCGAAGCGAATTTCAAGGTCGTCCAGTACAATATGTTCGGCGACGAGGAGGTGACCGACCTCGACGGCGAGAAGCTGACCGAAAAAACCGCCGCCCGCAAATGGTCGGTGGTGTTTACTCCGACAATCCTGTTCCTGCCGGAGGAGGCGCCGGAGGGCAAGACTGCGGCCGAGGCAGCGGTGGCGACGATGCCGGGCGCATTCGGCAAATGGACGTTCCTGCACATGTTCCAGTGGGTTTCGGAAAAGGGCTATGAAGGCGAGGAGCATTTCCAGAAATACCACGCCCGCATGCTGGAAGAACTGCGTGCCGCCGGCCGGCTGGATGTTGAGTGAGCGGCATCGGCAGGCCTCTTCCTGGGCGACATATGCAGAAAATCATATTTTTGAATTGAAGTAAGATGCCGAACGTGTCTAAAGTGATTTCTGGAGCGGCTGCGCCGGATCGACGCAGGACAATCGAGGGGAGGACGACAGGCCGATGAATAGCTTGAAACTGGCATTGGCCGGGGCATTTCTCCTGCAGGCAGGCGTCGCGTTTGCCGCCGAAATCGCGCCCGACGCCGTCAAGTTCGAGGACAATGCGGTTGCCGTTTCGCTGAGCGGCGGCCCGGGTGATCCGGCCGCGGGCGCCGAGGTGTTCAAGGATCGCGGCCTTGGCAATTGCCTGGCCTGCCACGCCAACGCGGACATGGAAAAAGAGCTGTTCCACGGCACTGTCGGCCCATCTATGGACGGCGTCGCGGAGCGGTGGACGCCGGAGGAGTTGCGCGCCATCGTGACCAACTCCAAAAAGGTTTTTGGCGAGGAGACGGTGATGCCCGGCTTTTACTCGCTGGAGGTCGGCAAGAATGTCGGCGAGGATTTTGTCGGCAAGACCATTTTGACCGCGCAGCAGGTCGAGGATGTCGTCGCCTATCTGTCGACGCTCAAGGAATGATTTGGAACTCAGGAGCAAGCGGATGAAAATCAACCGACGCGAAGCGCTGGCCCTTTCGGGCGGAGCGGCCGTCTTCGCCATGATGGGCCTCCAGGTCTCTTCGGCCTATGCCAGCGCGGAAGAGACGGAAAAGAGCATCATGGAGTTTACCGGCGGCAAGACGCCGGAGGCCGGCAAGATCACTTTGACGGCGCCCGAAATCGCCGAGAATGGCAACACCGTGCCGATTACCGTCAATGTCGAGAGCGCGATGAGCGGCGACGACCTGGTTCAGTCGGTGATCATCCTTGCCGACGGCAATCCGAACCCGGCGGTGGCGACTTTCAATTTCACCGAGGCAAGCGGCGCGGCCGCGGCGACGACCCGCATGCGTCTGGCCAAGACGCAGAACGTCATTGCGATTGCGAAGATGGCGGATGGCTCGGTGTTCGTCGACAAGAAGCAGGTCAAGGTGACCATCGGCGGCTGCGGCGGCTGAGCGGTCAGGAAGGAATATTCACATGGCTACCCCAAAACCACGCGTGAAACTGCCGAAGTCGGCTTCGGCCGGCGAGGTCATCACCATCAAGACGCTGATCAGCCACGAGATGGAATCCGGCCAGCGCAAGGATAAGGAAGGCAAGGTTATCCCGCGCCAGATCATCAATAAGTTCACCTGCGAGTTCAACGGCGCGCCGGTGTTTTCCTGCGATCTGGATCCGGCGGTCTCGGCAAATCCCTATTTCGAGTTCAACGCCAAGATCAACGAAAGCGGAACGTTCAAGTTCACCTGGGTGGACGATGACGGCTCGGTCTATTCCGACGAGCAGAAGATCGAAGTGAAGTAAGCCGCGAGGGGCCGCGCTGGCGGTCCCGACAAGCAAGCTGGGGGAGGAAGGCCGTGAAACATAAATTTGCCGCTGTCGCATTGGGCGCGTTCATGGCGTCGGCGACGGCCTTGACGATGGCCACGGCCGATCCCATCGATGCCAAACTTTCCATCGACGGCGTCGAAATCATCACCCACGCCAAGGCGCCGGAGGGCCTGCCCTTCGACGAGGTCTTGTCGGGCTGGCTGTTCCGCGAGGCCGAAACCCGCGCGCTGCAGGAAGACTCGTTCGAAAATCCCGGCATGCTGGCGGTCGAACGCGGCGAGGAAGTCTGGAACACGGTCGATGGCACCAAGGGCAAGTCCTGCGCCTCCTGCCACAATGACGCGTCCGAAACGATGAAGGGGGTCGGCGCGCACTATCCCAAATGGGACGCCGACGCCAAGCGCCCGATCAACATCGAACTGCAGATCGACAAGTGCCGCGTCGAGAATATGGGGGCGGAAGCCTACAAGTTCGATGCCGAGGAACAGGTCGCCTTGACCAGCTACATCAAGCACCAGTCGCTCGGTGAGCCGGTGTCGCTCGACCTTACCCAGGGCGACCTGCAAAGCTGGTGGGACCGCGGCAAGGAGACTTATTACACGCGCACCGGTCAGCTCAATCTCGCCTGCGCGTCGTGCCACGAAGCCAATGCCGGCAAGATGATCCGCGCCGACCATTTGAGCCAGGGACAGGCCAACGGCTTCCCGACCTACCGGCTGAAGGATGGTCTGGTATCGCTGCACAAGCGTTTCCGCGGTTGCGTTCGCGACACCCGCGCGGAAACGCCGAAGGCCTTTTCCGACGATCTTATGGCGCTGGAGCTTTACGTGACCTGGCGCGGCACCGGGCTTGCCGTCGAGACGCCGGCCGTCCGGCATTAGCGCACTGTGCGTCTATTCCGGACGCACAAAGGACGCGCTAACGCTTTGAATTGCTGCATCGTGCTGCCTTAAAGTCGATTCTGATTTTGGGGCGATGCAGTGGAAACAACAAGAGCGCCAGTACGGTCCGTCGGGACTCACGGCGCTCTGGTCGCGGCGGGCTGACCCGCCTTCACTCCCTGTGTGCTGACGCATCTGGCCGCGCGCCGGAGGTCCGCAGGTTCTTCTGGAGTAAAGATGTTCTCACGACGCGAATTCCTGATGGCCACGGCAGCGCTTTCGGCGATTGCGGGCCCCGCCCTTGTCGGCAAATGGTCGCGCGCGGCCGCTCAGCAGGCACTGTCGGAGAACGACCTTCTCGACTTTGACAGCTTCGGCAACGTAACGCTCGTCCATGTCACCGACATCCACGGCCAGTTGATGCCGGTCTATTTCCGCGAGCCTTCGGTCAATCTCGGCGTTGGGCCGGTCGCCGGCCTGCCGCCGCATGTCACCGGCGCCGATTTCCTGAAACTCTACGACATCACTCCGGGATCGCCGCATGCCTATGCATTGACGGCGCAGGACTTCGAGGCGCTGGCCAAGGGTTATGGCAAGATGGGCGGGCTCGACCGCATCGCCACGATCGTGAAGCGTATCCGTGCCGAGCGCGGCGACAATATGCTGCTGCTTGACGGCGGCGATACCTGGCAGGGCAGCTACACTTCGCTGCAGACGAAGGGCCAGGACATGGTCGACGCCATGAACGCGCTGGCGCCCGACGCCATGACCGGCCATTGGGAATTCACCTATGGCACCGACCGGGTGCAGGAGATCGTCGAGGCGCTGCCGTTCACGTTTCTCGGCGGCAATATCTACGATGCCGAATGGAACGAGCCGGCCTTCGAGGCCTACAAGGTTTTCGAGAAGGGCGGCGTGAAGGTCGGCGTCATCGGCCAGGCATTTCCCTATACGCCGATCGCCAATCCGCGCTGGATGTTCCCGAACTGGTCGTTCGGCATCCGCGAGGAGGATATCGTCGCCAACATCGCGGCCGCCAGGGAAGACGGCGCCGAGCTGATCGTGCTCCTGTCGCACAACGGCTTCGATGTCGACCGCGCGCTTGCTTCTCGCGTCGAGGGCATCGACGTCATCCTCACCGGGCACACACATGATGCGCTGCCGGAGCCGGTGCTGGTCGGCAAGACCCTGCTGATTGCCAGCGGCTCGCACGGCAAGTTCGTCACCCGGCTCGATCTCGACGTGCAGGGCGGCGAGATGAAGGGCTTCCGCCATCGCCTGATCCCGGTATTCTCGGACGTGATCGCCCCCGATGCCGAAATGACCAAGCTGATCGGCGAGCTGCGTGCGCCCTATGAACAGGAACTCAAGCGCGAACTCGCCACCACCGAATCGCTGCTGTTCCGGCGCGGCAACTTCAACGGCACCTTCGACGACCTGATCTGCCAGGCGCTGCTCGACGTGCGCGAAGCCGATATCGCGTTGTCGCCGGGCTTCCGCTGGGGCACGTCGGTTCTGCCCGGCCAGAAAATCACTGTCGAGGATCTCCACAACGCCTGCGCCATGACCTACCCGGCCGCCTATCGCTCGACCATGAGCGGCAAGGTGCTGAAGGAAATCCTCGAGGACGTCGCCGACAATCTGTTCAACAAGGATCCCTATTACCAGCAGGGCGGCGACATGGTGCGTGTCGGCGGCATGGGCTACACCATCGACCCGCAAGGCGAGATGGGCGGGCGCATTTCCAATATGACGCTGCTCAAATCCGGCGAGCCCATCGCCGCCGATAAGGACTATGTCGTCGCCGGCTGGGCCTCGGTCAACGAGAATACCGAAGGTCCGCCGATCTGGGATGTTGTCGAGGACTACCTCGCCAAAAACCCGGTTGTGAAGCTCGAAGCCAACCGTTCGGTCAAGCTGGCGGATTGAGTTAGGCGCCGGGCGTCCAAACCGGATTCGACGTTTCGGTCCGATGCTTAAGCCGGCGTTCCGGCATTCGACAAACCGATTGCGCTCTGATATATAGAAAAAATTGAATATGATTCCGCAGCAAACCGGGAGGAATCTATGACCGTTGTGGACAGCGTCGCGAAGACCGGAGCGTCGCGAAGGCAATTCCTGAAGGCCGGGCTTGCCGGCGGGGTGGCGGCTGCTGCCGGCTCGGTCGCCGGTGGCGCGCTTGCCGCAGGCGATCCGGCGATCACCGAGATTCAGGACTGGAACCGCTATTCCGGCGACGGCGTCGATGCCCACCCCTATGGCAAGCCGTCGCAGTTCGAAAGCGAGGTCATCCGCCGCAACGTGGCGTGGCTGACGGCCGATCCTATCTCGTCGGTCAATTTCACGCCGCTGCATGAGCTTGACGGGATCATCACGCCGAACGGACTGTGTTTCGAGCGGCATCACGCCGGCATCGCCGTGGTCGATCCGCAGAAGCACCGGCTGATGATCAACGGTCTGGTCGACACGCCGCTGGTCTTCACCATGGCCGACCTGATGCGCTTTCCGCGCGAAAACCGCGTCTATTTCCTCGAATGCGCCGCCAATTCCGGCATGGAATGGCGCGGCGCCCAGCTCAATGGCTGCCAGTTCACGCATGGAATGGTGCATTGCGTGATGTATACGGGCGTGCCGCTCAAATATCTGCTCGAGGAAGCCGGCGTCAAAACCAGCGCCAAATGGATCATGCCTGAGGGTGCCGACGCCTCTGCGATGACGCGCTCGATCCCGCTCGAAAAGGCTCTCGACGATTGCCTCGTCGCCTTCAAGATGAATGGCGAGGCGCTGCGCCCCGAGCAGGGCTATCCGCTGCGCCTGGTCGTGCCCGGCTGGGAAGGCAATATGTGGATCAAATGGCTTCGCCGCATCGAAGTTGGCGACGAGCCCTGGCACCAGCGCGAGGAAACCTCGAAATACACAGACCTGCTGGCCAACGGCAAGGCGCGCCGGTTTACCTGGCTGATGGACGTGAAGTCGGTGATCACCAATCCAAGTCCGCAGGCGCCGATCAAACACAAGCGCGGCCGCACCGTGCTCAGCGGGCTGGCATGGTCCGGCAACGGCACCATCAAGCGTGTCGATGTCAGCCTCGATGGCGGCCGCAACTGGGTGACGGCGCGCATCGACGGACCGAGCCTCTCCAAGTCGCTGCACCGATTCTACCACGAGTTCGATTGGGACGGTTCGGAGCTGTTCCTGCAGTCGCGCGCCATCGACGAGGCCGGCTTCATCCAGCCCACCAAGGATGAGCTGCGCGCCGCGCGCGGAGAGAACTCGATCTACCACAATAACGGCATCCAGACCTGGCACGTAAACCGCGACGGAGTGATTGAAAATGTCGAGATTTCGTAGCGGAGCTTTCGCGGCAGGGGTCGCGCTCCTCGCCTCCGTCACCTCGGTTGCCGCACAGGATGCGGCCAAGGGCGAGAGCGTCTTTGCCCGCTGTAAGGCATGCCATGCCGTCGGCGAAGGCGCCAAGAACCGTGTCGGTCCACATCTGAACGATCTCTTCGGACGCGTCGCTGGCAGCACCGATGGCTTTAAATATTCGTCGGCCATGGCCAAGGCGGGCGAGGGCGGCCTGGTCTGGACGGAGGAAACGCTTGCCTCCTTTCTTGCCAAGCCCAAGGAGTTCGTCAAAGGCACCAAGATGGCTTTTGCCGGGCTGAAGAAGGAAGAGGAGGTCGCCGATCTGACCGCCTACCTCAAGACCTTCTCGGCGGATGCGGCGCCCGCTGCGCCGGCAGGTGAAGCTCCCGAAGCGCCGGCGGAGGAAAAATCGGGCGCTGCTGCCGAACCGACTGAGACGAAGGCTGCGGCTTCGACCGAAGCCGCCCCTGCGGAGGCAGCAGCCGAGGTCGCCGAGGAGATCCCGGCCCATGGTGTCTATCATCTCGGGCGGGCAGCAACGGAAGACGAAATTGCCGCCTGGGATATCGATATTCGGCCCGATGGAGCCGGTCTGCCCGAGGGGCGCGGCACGGTTGCCCAAGGCGAGGCGCTGTTCACTGATCAATGTGCGTCCTGCCACGGTGATTTCGGCGAGGCCGTCGGGCGCTGGCCGGTACTTGCCGGCGGTCAGGATACGCTGACCAACGATCGCCCGGAAAAGACCGTCGGCTCCTTCTGGCCCTATCTGTCGACCGTCTATGATTATATTCGCCGCGCAATGCCCTTCGGCGATGCCCGTTCGCTGAGCGACGACGACGTCTACGCGCTGACGGCCTATGTGCTTTATCTGAACAACGTCGTCACCGACGAGGAATTCGAGCTGTCGAAGGAGAATTTCACCTCGATCCGGCTGCCTAACGAAGACAATTTCGTCGACGACGACCGGCTTTCCGAAAAGCACTATGCCGACAAGGCCGAGCCGTGCATGAAGGACTGCAAGCCTGGCAAGGCCGAGATCCGCATGCACGCCGCCGTGCTGGACGTCACGCCGGACAATGCGGCGGATGATGAAGCTCCCACGGCCGGCATAGAATAGCGCTCAAGCGCAAGTTCATCATAGGCACGCAAGCCAGTTGAAGAGGTTCGAATAAACACGCCGCCAGCACGCGGCCAATGGGAGGAATGCATGCGAATGCCGAAATTTTTGCTGCTCGTGGTCGCCTTTGTCTTTGCCGGCTTGTCGCTGGCGGCGCCGGCAAAGGCGGAGGATAGATATGGCGAACAGAAGGTCGTCTACCATATCAACTATTCGGGTGGTGAAGCCGCAAAGGCCTATCGCACAGCGTTGAACAATGTTCAGAACCACATCAACGCGGTCGGCCGGGATCGTTTGACCGCCAAGATTCTCCTCCATGGCGATGGCGTGAACCTGTTGCGCGAGGCGATGGCCAACGAAAAGCTTCAGTCCGACGTAACGAGCCTCAAGGCGCAGGGCGTGCAGTTTCTCATTTGCAACAACACCCTGAAGGGCAGGAACATCGACTACGAAAACGATCTCTTCGAGGTATTCGAGGAAGATATCGTGCCGTCAGGTGTCGCCGAACTCAGCCGCCTCCAGCAACAGGGCTATACCTATATCAAGCCGTGAATGGCTCTCGTTTCTGCGGGATAAAAACCTGATCGTCCGAGCAGGCGAGCCGTCGATCATGGAATTGTCTGGGCAGGATACGGTGCGCTTTTTGCTCCGCCGCCAGGAATTTGCTTTTTCACCGCAGTGAGGTGACGGCAGTCGGCCGTCCGGCCCGGGATACGCTCCCGGGCCGGATGTTTGTCGTGGCTCAGCTGAGGCCGTCGATCTCGCCGTTTTCGTTGATGAGGATTTTCTCCGACGACGGCTTGGAGG